>NZ_LMCV01000030.1:0-54145 GCF_001424925.1 Pseudomonas sp. Root329
GGCACCGCGGCAAGGATGCCGCGGTAGCCGCCCCCGGCCATGGATGGCCGATGGCGGCGGGCCCCCGGAGCAATGCCGGAGTGAGGGCATGCCGAGCCACAGCGAGGCACCGAATGGCGGGGCAAGAGCCCTTGGTTACTTGGGGCTTTTCCAAGTGACTCGCTGTAAAAGCGAAACCAATAGCCGCCATGACCGCAGAAACGGATATGTACACCACAAAAGCGGCCAAACACTGAGCACGCGTTGTCACTTCATAGTCGTGGCGATGATTTCCACCAGGTTGATTTGGGTAAAGGGTTTGGACAGGCGTGGAAGTCTGGTGGCGAAACCTTCCAGGCGCTCGGCGTAACCAGTGGCAAGAATGATCGGCAGGCTCGGCTTAATGATCCGGATGGCCTGCGCCAGTTGCGCGCCATTCATCTGTGGCATGGCCATGTCGGTGATGACCAGATCAATCGCCTGTTCGCTGTCGAACATGGCCAGCGCCTGTGCACCGGACACTGCACTGATCACTCGATGCCCCAGGTCCTCGAGCAACAGGCAGGTACTGGTCAATACCAGACTGTCGTCATCCACCACCAACACACACAGTCGGGGCACGGGCGGTGCGGCGTGCTCCTCGGCAACAGGTTTGGCGACTGAACCAGCGGCGGCGACGGGTATCCACAGTTCGGCGGTTGTACCTTTGTCCTTCAGGCTCTTGAGAACGAATCGACCGCCCAATTGCTCGATAAAACCATGAACCATCGACAGCCCCAGGCCAGTACCTTTGCCAACACCCTTTGTGGTGAAAAAAGGGTCCGTTGCCGATGCCAGCGTCGCGTCATCCATACCCTCACCGGTGTCGGTGACACTCAGGCAGACATAACGACCGGGCGCCAGGGAAAGCTGCTCCTTGTCCAGAACAGCATCTGTCTGGGCACTGATCACGATTTTTCCGCCATGGGGCATTGCATCGCGAGCGTTGGTCACCAGGTTCAGGACAGCCAGTTCGAGCTGATTGACGTCGGCCATGACCGGTTCAAGTTCTGCCGAAAAGCGCGTTTCGAGCACCACGGAAGGCCCGAGGGAGCTGCGCAACAGTCCGGTAATTCCTTGCACCAGCTTCGGAATCTCGACAGGTTCGGACTTGAGCTCCTGGCGTCTGGCAAACGCCAGCATGCGCTGAGTCAGGGTTACGCCACGCTGGGCACCCTGGGTGGCGTTGTCCACCAATCGGGTAATTCTCGAATCGTCCCCGACGCGTTTGCGGATGATCTCCAGATTGCCAAGGATGACGGTCAGCAAGTTGTTGAAGTCGTGGGCGATACCACCACTGAGTTGACCGATGACCTGCATCTTCTGCGCCTGAAACAGCGCTTCGCGGGTTTGCTCAAGGGCCTGCTGGGCTTGTGTGACTTCGGTGATATCGCGGGTGATCTTGGCGAAGCCGAGTAACGTTCCGGTGTCGCCCCGAATCGGGTCGACCACGACATGTGCCAGGAACCGCGTACCGTCCTTGCGAACACGCCAGCCTTTGTTTTCGAACCGCCCCTCACGTATTGCAATGTCCAGGGTCCGTTGTGGTTCGCCGGCCTCGCGGTCTTCCGGGGTGTAAAACATCGAAAAATGCTGGCCGATGACTTCTTCGGGCAAGTAGCCCTTGATGCGCTGAGCCCCAAGGTTCCAGTTGGTTATGCGGCCATCCGGGGTGAGCATGTAGATGGCGTAGTCAGTGACGCTTTGAACCAATAGGCGGAATTGCTGCTCGCTTTGCTTGAGGACTTCTTCGGCCATTTTGCGGTCGGTCAGGTCCCGGGTGATCTTGGCAAACCCCAGCAACGTGCCCGACGGGTCGAGAATCGGATCAATGACGACGTGGCACCAGAAATGTGTGCCGTCCTTGCGAACCCGCCAGCCTTCCCCCTCGAAACGCCCTTCCCTGATCGCCGTGTCCAGCGCTCGCCGGGGCAAACCGGTACTGCGATCCTCTTCGGTATAGAACCGCGAAAAGTGCTGACCGAGAATCTCGGCCTCTTCATACCCCTTGAAACGCTTGGCGCCGGCGTTCCAGCTGGTGATGATGCCATCGGGATCAATCATGTAGATCGCGTAGTCAATCACAGCATCGATCAACAGGCGAAAACGACTGTCGTCGATGGCGTTGGCTTTGGTCCGATCCTCGTTCATTGATCCCTCACGTCACTCTCGTTTTTCTGGAGTATGCGACAAACCGAAAATTTGGAAAGTTCGAAAATAACGCTGGGTGGCGGCTCTGGAACGTATGCCTCAGATTACCGGGTGGTCATACGTTCACTGAGTTGCAATAGAGGCTGGCGCAATCGACCACCAACGCGGCAGTAACTGCTTGACCTTGCTATCGCCAAACCGGTCATCGATCAACATCACCACCCCTTGATCCTGCTGGGTGCGGATCACCCTCCCCGCCGCCTGCACCACTTTCTGCACACCGGGAAACAGGTAAGTGTAGTCATAACCGGCGCCGAATATTGCTGCCATGCGCTGTTTCAACTGCTCGTTGACCGGGTTGAGTTGCGCCAGTCCGAGGGTGGCGATAAACGCTCCGATCAGTCGCGCGCCCGGCAAGTCGATGCCTTCGCCAAACGCCCCGCCCAGCACCGCGAAACCGACGCCCTGACTCTCGGCGGTGAACTGATCGAGAAAGTCCTGACGCTGTCCTTCCCCCATCCCCCGGGACTGCGACCACAGATTGATGTATGGGTGTTTCTCGGCCAGCAACTGCGCCACTTGCTGCAAATAATCGAAGCTGCTGAAAAACGCCAGGTAGTTGCCGGGACGCTGGCTGAACTGCCGGGCGATCAGCTCGACGATCGGCGCAAGGGATGACTGGCGATGGACGAACCGGGTGGAGATCTGGCTGACGATGTGCACTTGCAGCTGATCGGCGTGAAATGGCGATTCAACGTCTATCCACACCGTGTTCGCTGGCGTGCCGAGCAGATCGGCATAGTAGTGGCGAGGGCTCAGGGTCGCGGAAAACAGCACGCTGCTGCGTGCAGCCGTCAGGCGTGGGCGGATGAAGCCGGCGGGCACCACGTTGCGCAGGCACAGCTGCGACAGGTTGCGTTGGCGGTCGAGGTCGCGCTTGCTGATGTCGAACAGGAACTGTTCATCAAAGAGCTCGGCCACCCGGCAAAACTGCAGCATGTCGAAATAGAAGTTCTGTAACGCTCCGTCCAGGCCCTGCGGATGATCGTTCAGGTAATCGCCGATGCTCGCGCTGCACGACGACAACGCCTGGAGCAGTTTTTCCGGCGCCTTGTCATAGGCCTGATAGGCGCCGAGTTGCAGATTATGCAGGGCATTCCACTCACGATTGACCCGTTGCAAGGGTTTTTTCAACGCTTCGGGCGCGGTTTTTCGTACGCCGTTGAGGGTCGATTGGTCGAGGCTGGCGCTGTACATCTGCCGGCCGCGCTCCACCAGGTTGTGCGCTTCGTCCACCAGCACCGCGACGTTCCAGTTATTGGCCTGGGCCAGCCCGAACAGCAGCGCGCTGAAATCGAAATAGTAGTTGTAATCGGCGACCACCACGTCCGCCCAGCGGGCCATTTCCTGGCTCAGGTAGTAGGGACAGACGTCGTGTTGCAGGGCGACCTCGCGCAACGCGTTCTGGTTCAGCAGGGACAACGTGCTGGCCGCCTGGCGAGCGGCGGGCAAGCGATCATAAAACCCTTGGGCCAGCGGGCAGGATTCGCCGTGACAGGCTTTGTCTGGATGCTCGCAAGCCTTGTCCCGGGCGATCATTTCGAGCACCCGCAAGGGTGGCGCGTTGGCGCTGTCGAGGATCACTTGCGCGGCGTCCAGTGCCAGTTTGCGCCCCGGGGTTTTCGCCGTGAGGAAAAACACCTTGTCCAGTTGCTGCGGCGCCAGGGCCTTGAGCATCGGGAACAGCGTGCCGACCGTCTTGCCGATCCCCGTGGGCGCCTGGGCCATCAAGCAACGACCGGTGCTGACGGCCTTGAACACCGATTCCGCCAAATGACGCTGCCCCGGTCGAAAGTCGGCGTGGGGAAACGCCAGTTGTTGCGCCGCCTGATTTCGCCCTTCGCGATGAGCCATTTCCTGCTCGGCCCAGTGCAGGAACAAGGCGCAATGTTGTTCGAAGAACAGCCGCAGTTGCGCGGCGCTGAACGCTTCGACCAGGCAGGTTTCCTTTTCGCTGACGATGTCGAAATACACCAGGGCCAGATTGATCTGCGCCAGCTCCAGTTTCTGACACATCAACCAACCGTAAATCTTCGCCTGCGCCCAGTGCAGCTGACGGTGGTTGGCCGGTTGTTTGCTCAAGTCGCCGCGATAGGTTTTGACTTCTTCCAGGCAGTTTTGCGCGGGGTCGTAGCCGTCGGCCCGGCCCTTTATCTTTAACGTTTGATACTGGCCTTCAAGCGCGACTTCACTCTGGTAGCCCTCGCTGCGCCGGGACGCCACCGTACGGTGCCCGACAATCCCTTCCAGCGCCGTCGGCGAAGGCGTGAAACGCAGATCGAGGTCACCGGCCTTGGCGGTGAATTCACACAGCGCCCGCACCGCGATGCTGTAACTCAAGCGCCCTGCTCCGCCCATTGCACGTAGCAGACAGCAATCGGCATCTGGTGCTCATGACAGAACTCGAGCCAGCGCAATTGGTTGTCTTGCAGGCGATCACCGGGGCCTTTGACTTCGATCATCCGGTAGGTTTTGTCCTGCGGCCAAAACTGGATCAGGTCCGGCATGCCGGCGCGATTGGCCTTGATGTCCAACAGCAGTCGATTGAACCAGTGCTTGAGGTGTTCGGCCGGCAAGCAATCGAGTGCCTGATCGAGCAATTCTTCGCTCAGCACACCCCAGAACACGAAGGGCGACTGCACGCCCCACTTGCTGGCATAGCGTTCGCGAATTGTCTGGCGGTAACGCTCGTCATCGAGTTCCGCCAGGCAGTCCTGGAACAGCTCCGCGCGGCGTGCGTGAAAGTCCTCATTGAGCAGATCCACCGGCCCACGCTGGAACGGGTGGAAAAACGCCCCCGGCAACGGCGCGAAAATCGCCGGCCAGCACAGCAGACCGAACAGCGAATTGATCAGGCTGTTTTCGACATAATGCACCGGTGCCGATTCTTCCGCCAAATGCGCCTGAACGTAAGACTCCACCGACAGCGCCGGGTCGGTTCTGGGCAGTTGCAGGTCCAGGCGCAGCATTTGCCGTGGGGACGAGCGCTTTATCACCGGACCGCCCAACTTGCGCCGCAGCCTGGGCAGCACACGCAGCAATTGTTGCTGTTCGGCGGCACTTTCCGGCGATTGCTCCACTGCGACGGCCAGGTCCATGGCCAACTGGTATTCACCGCAGCGCTCCAATACGCGAATCAACCGCAGGCGCGCGCCGGGATAGGCACACTCGCGGTAGATCGCCAGTGCGGTAGAGAAATCCGCCAGGCGCTCGCAGTGTTGACCGATCTGGAACAACAGTTTGCCGCGACGTCTTTGCAGCCAGGGATTGCTCAGCGCCAGCCCTTTGATCTGCTCGACAATGCCTTCCACGGCTTCGCCGGCCTCAAAATGCTGCTGACACTCATGAAGGAAGAGGCAGGCGTCCACGTCGTCACGGCTGCGCAGGCCTCGGGAGTCGGCGCAGAACTCGACTTTTTCATAGGTAAAGATGCCCAGGTCAGCCAGTACGAATTCGGACCAATCCTGGTAAAGATTGCCGAAAAACATCAAGCGCAGCCGGTCGCACAGGCCCATGATGGTCAGGCTGAACAATCGGTCATCCAGCGACGGGCACCACTGGCCGAAACTTTGGGCCTGGGGAAACTGTTCGCTCAGTGCGGGCAGCCAATCGGTCTTTTTTCCCTTGGGTTGATCGATGGTGGCGCCAAAACACTGGAGAGTTTCCGCCTTGAGCAGCACCTCGAACAGCGCTTCGATCGACAGCGGCGATTGCTCATCGATCCAGCCCAGTGCCAGCAGTGGTCTGGCGGCGATGACGATGTCGCCGATCTCGAGGTAATGCAGCTTGCTCGCCCGGAAGTGAATTCCCTTGCGCATCACCATCCTGACCAGCAGCGCCCTGGACTCACGGGGCAACCGCTTGAACTCGTGGATGAAGTGTTGCTCTTCGACGCTCAGCACATCGGCATAGCGAAGCTCAAGCCAATCAAGCACTTGCATGAAGTTGTTCAAGTAGTAGAACGGATCGTCGAGAGGGTTTGCAGTCACAGGAAAAAAGGCCATGGCGAGCGAGTACTGGTTATGCGTACAGATACCAGCTACGCCCTGCCCCGTGCAAACGGAAAAGGATAAGCGGCGGCATTAATCGGTAATTTTTCGAGTGTCTATGAACTTTCTGCCTTTCCCTCGCACCTAACCGCGTTAGAGGCGCAGTGACGATTGATTTCGTCCGTGGCAGTCGCGCTGTTTTTTTGAAGGATGAGAGGTGGTTATGAATATTAAGACTCTGGGCCTGCCCCTGGCGGTAGCGGCCTTTCTGGCCCTGGCCGGTTGCTCGACACCAACGGTTGTGACGCTGCAGAACGGCACCCAGTATTTGACCAAGGACATGCCGAAAACCAAGACCAAGGACGGCTTCTTTGAATTCGAAGATATTTCCGGGGCGAAAGTGAAGGTCAAGGCTGATGAAGTGACCACGATTCGAAAGGAAGACTGAGCACCGAGTCATCGTTCTTCGCGAGCAAGCCCGCTCCCACATTGGATTTGTGTACACCACAGATCCAATGTGGGAGCGGGCTTGCTCGCGAAGAGGCCCTTACCAGGGCCACATCATCTTCAGGTAATAACAATCCCCGTACCCGACAAACTATCCAATCCCACCCCAACCAACGTCACCGAATCCCCCCCAAACGTCAGCACCGTGTCGTGCCCCACCGCCGTGGCATGCGCCCGATAGTCGTCGTTCGGCATCACCCCCTGAACCCCGAGAAACACCAGTTTGTCGCTGGCCTGGTAACCAACCACCCGGTCCTGACCAAACGCGCCGCTAAACAGGAACGTATCGATCCCGCCCCCCGACTCCAATAAGTCATTGCCCGCCCCGCCGACAAACACGTCGTTACCCTTGCCGCCGAGCAAATGGTCGTTGCCGTCCAGCCCCAACAACCAATCACCACCGGCGTGAGCCGTGAGCGTATCGGCCCCGGCACCGCCCTTCACTGTAGACGCGTACTGAGTCAGGTTGTTGCCCGCCTTAAGGCCTTCGGCCGTGACGCTGTGGATCACGTCATCCTTGAACAGCCCCCACAGAAACCCCGGCTCCTTGGTCACAATGCTGCCGATGTCGCGGGTCATGCTGATGCCGCCATTGGCGTCGCGGATGTACAGGTTTCCGGCGCCGTCATTGGCGAAGTCGAAATTTTTCACCGACTGCTGCACGTCCAGCACGTTGTTGCCCTTGCCGCCCAACAGGATGTTGTAACCACCACCGTCGCGGAAGGTGTCGTTGCCATCGCGGCCTTCCAGGTAGTCATTGCCCTTGCCACCCTGAATCAGGTCATCGCCGTCACTGCCGATGATGAACGTGCTGCCCTTGTGGGTTTCAGCGTTGCGATTCAGATCCTGAACCCAAGTGTTGGCGCGCGCCGGGTCCGACAGGTTGGCAACGATGATCGTCGAGTCTTTGCTGGTGAGGTCGTAGAACTTCGACTCGATCACCCGGTTCATGCCGTCGCCATAAGCGGTGGGCAAGTGAGAGATCCAGGTCGGAATGTTAAGGATGGAAAACGGCAGCACATTCCACGCTGTAGAAGCGTAGTGGTCGTTGAAGCTGACGATGTTATCGGTCGCCGAGACCTTGGCGGCATCGTGCACGCCCACCGACGACAGGTTAAAGGATGAACCATCGAGGGCGCGGTACACCGGGTCGTTCTCGTAACCGACGTTCAGCACTTTGTCGGTGCTGCTTTGGGTCGGCGAGGCGTAGGCGATGTAGTTGGAATCCTGGTAGAACCCGGCCCACTTGTCGTTGCTCAAGTCTGCCAGGCTATTGACCGCCAACCCGCCGAGGCTATGGCCGCTGACCAGCACGTCCTTGCCCGACAGGCCATTGGCCCGGGCAAATGCCGCCACGTCGCTGAGCAGGTCGCCGAAGGCTTCGCCGACGTAGTTCTTGGCATAATCCTTTGGCCCCAACGCCGCCAGCAGATCATTGATCACATCGCCGATGGAATCGCTGATCTGGCTTTCTCGTGGGCCGCTGGTGCCGCGAAAGGCGATACCGATTTCGCTGAGATGACCCTGCGCGTCGTACTTGCCGAGGATTTCCACCTGAGCGCTGGTGTACCCGGTTTTCTCGCCGAAGAACGTTCCACGTGCATCGACCTTGCCGTCATAGCCCAGTTGCGTGGCGGTGATGGGCGTCCAGCCGGCTTTCTGCACCGCGTTCAGCGCGGCTTTTTCCGAATCGGGGTTCCAT
This sequence comes from Pseudomonas sp. Root329, assembly GCF_001424925.1. NCBI lineage: Bacteria > Pseudomonadati > Pseudomonadota > Gammaproteobacteria > Pseudomonadales > Pseudomonadaceae > Pseudomonas > Pseudomonas sp. Root329. Next base: position 8,428 of record NZ_LMCV01000030.1, read on the forward strand.
GGGATTCCGGGAATGACGCCCTGGGAGTCGGTGCCGCCGATCAGCGCGGTCACCAGTGTCGCCGGCAAGCCAAGGCCGAAGCCGTTGTGCTGATAACCGGTGGCAAAGCCGTTATCCAGGTTGTGGTAGGAATACAGCGTGATCGCCATCGCGTCGGTAAATAACGCTTTGGAATTGGCTGTACCGAAGTTTTTGTAGTCGTACACACCCATTGGTATTGCCTCTCTCTTTGTTGGAATTGTTAGAGATAGCTCACAACCAGGACGCCCGATCACGAGGCGCCCCGGAGCATTTAGTGCATGCAGCCTCAGGCAAACGTAATGCCTGAAGCCGACAGGTTATCCAGTCCCACTCCCACCAGGGTCACGGCAAAGTCGCCAATCTTCAGCACCGTGTCATGGCCCGACTGCGAAGCGTGTTGCGTGTAGTCATAACCCTGCCCCGCGCCCTGAACGCCCATGAACAGAAGTTTGTCGTTGCTCTGGTAGCCATTGACCACGTCGAAACCGAAGGCGCCGCTGAACAGGAACGTGTTGTTGCCACCCGAGGCCTGCATCACGTCATTGCCCACGCCACCGACGAAGGTCACGTGGCTTTTGTCGCTGCGCAGCAGGTCGTCGCCGGCATTGCCGAACAACCAGTCGCCGTCGACAGTGGCCGCCAGTGTGTTGCCGTAGGCGTCACCGTTGAGCGAGTGGTTGTAGTGGGTCAGTTCGCTGCCATTGAGCAAACCGTTGGCGGTCACGCTGTAAGTCACCTCCTTGCTCCCCCACCATGAGCCCGACTCCTGACTGACCAGCGCGCCGATGTCGCGAGTCATGCTGATGCCGCCATAGGCATCCCGCACGTACAGCGTGCCGTCGCCGTCGTTGGCAAAGCTGAAGTTCTGCAACGGCTTCTGCAATTCGAAGGTGTTGCTGCCCTTGCCGCCCAGCAGGAGGTTGTAGCCACCGTCATCGCGGAACCGGTCATTGCCATCGCGACCTTCGATGAAGTCATTGCCGGCACCGCCCTTGAGCAGGTCGTTGCTGTCGGTGCCGATGATGAATGTGCTGCCGGTGTGAGGTTCGCCGCTGCGACCGAGGTCCTCGACCCAGGTCTTGCCCCGGGACGCTTCCGCCAGGTTGGACACGATCAGCGTCGAGTCCTTGTCGGTGAGGTCGTAGAAGCGCGAGTCGATCACCCGGTTCAACCCGTCGGCATACCCCAGCGAGCCGTGAGCCGACCAGTTCAGCGGATTGAGGATGCTGAACGGCACCAGGTTCTGCGCGGTGGACGCGTACTGGTCATTGAAGTTGACGATGTTGTTGGTCGCCGAATCCTGATGACCGTCGTGCTTGCCCAGGGAGCCGCTGCTGAATGTCGTGCCGTCGAGTACCCGAAACACCGGATCGTTCTCGTAACCGATGTTCAGCACGTTGTTGCCAGTAGCGCTCTGGGTCGGCGAGGCGAAGGCAACGTAGTTGGCCTCCTTGAAGAAACCGCCCCAGTTGTCGCCGCTCAGTTCGGCGAGGCTGTTGACCCCTAATCCGCCGAGACTGTGACCGCTGACCAGAACATCCCTGGCGTTCAGGCCATGGCCGATCGCAAACGCGGCGACGTCCTTGAGCAAATTGTCGAAGGCGTTTTTCGCATAGTTCGTCGCGTAATCCACCGGGCCGACAGCCGCCAGCAGGTTGTTTTTCATGTCGCCAAAGGTGTCGCTGTAACCCAGGCCGCCGGTGCCACGAAAGGCAATGCCGATACCGATCAGCTTGCCCGCCGCGTCGTATTTGCCGAGTACTTCGGCTTCGGCGCTGGTGAAGCCGTCCTTCTCGCCATAGAAGGTGCCTTGTGCGCCGACCTTGCGTTGATAACCCAGCTGTGTAGCGCCAATCGGCGCCCAACCGGTCGCAGGCAGTGGCTGCCCCGTCGGGGTGTACGCGTACAACGTCAGGGCGATGGCGTCGCTGTACAACGCCTTGCCGTCAGCATTTTTGTAATCAAACAGTCCCATAGGTTTGCTTCCTTTGCGTCAAATCAGAACTGCCAGTCGAGCGTCAGACCCACACCGTGGTCTTTCTCGCGGGAGCCGAGCAGTCCGTTGTAATCCAGGCTCAAACGAACGTCCTGCGCCACCGCCAAACCGGCCCGCGCACCCACAACGGCGGCGTTGCGGTCCAGGGAAACGCTCTGCACGCTGAACGCGGTGTTGCCGTTGGCGAAGGCCAGGTGGTCTTCGGAACGGGTGTTGCTCAGGTTGTGCTGCCAGCCCAGCGTGCCGGACAGTTCCAGCTGCTGCTTGTCCGACAGGGCAATCGCTTTGCTCGCCCGCAGGCCGAGGGTCGAGAGCACAGCGTCGCGGTTGTTTTCGCCGCCCTTGAGCGCCGCGGCATCACCTTTCTCGGTGAAGCTGTCGCTGTTCAGGTGCACGTAAGCCAGGTTGGCGAACGGTTCCAGTGCCAGCGGTTGCAGGTCCAGGCGATACGCCGCTTCGGTAAACAGTTGTGCGGTTGTCGCATCGCGTTTGGATTTCTGTTTGCCGCTGACGTCGCCGAATTGCAGGTCACGCTTCACGTCAATGCGGTGCCAGCTGTAGGCGCCGCCGACGCTCAGACGCAGCGCATCGATTTCATGGCCCAGATAGGCGCCCAAGTGGTAGCTGTCGACGGAGGCTGACGAATGCGTGCCATCGCCCATGCTCAACGAACTGTCGCTGTAACCGGTCACGAAACCCAGCCGCGTATCTTCAGTGATCAGCCCGTCGACACCGGCCAGCAAGCCGCCGATGGAGCTGTTGGAACTGGCGTTGTCATGCCCGCCATCGCTCTTGCCCCAGGCGCCGAGGACTTTGACCCAGGCGTTGCTGCGGTCATCGGTGGGTGCCGCAGCGTTGAACAGATCACGCTCACGCAGGCGTTCGCCGACGGCATCGCGCAGGTAACGGCTGTCGTTGATCAGCAGCGTGCCGATTGCCGGATGAATTTCACCGGACAGTTGCTGGAAGGCTTGTTGCGCGACGGCGGCAGTCGGCGACAACAGCAAAGTTTCATAGAGCGGATTGCCGGCGCCCAGTTGCTCGGTGGCCGCGGCGACGGCGCGTTGATTCGGGGTTTGGCCGACGCTGGCGAAAGACGCTGCGTTGCGCTCTACCGCCAGTTGGATGCCATTGGCCGAGTAGCCGAGTGTGCCTCCGATGAACAGATAATCCGGGAGCACGGCGCCGAAACGCCCTTCGATCCCGCCGGCCGCTTGCAGAATGTTGTACTGATGGCCGAGCAAGGATTTCACTTCGCGGGTGGTCAGCAAGGTCGGGCTGTTTTCCAGGGACAGGCTGACGGTAGCGCCGTCGATCACGGCTTTGCCGCCCGCCACGATCTGATCGCTGCTGGTCGGCGATAACTCCACGGCGTAGGTCGAGCCAGGTTCGAAGGTCACGTCGCCCGCCACTTGCAAGGTGCCGATGGAATTGCCTGGCGCCACGGTGCCACCGCTTTTCGCGGTCAATGCGCCGATGCGGCCATTACCGCCGAGGATCCCGCTGTCGTTGACGGTGACCGCCGAGAGCAGCGAGCCGTTGATGGCCAAGCGGCCCTGATTGACCAGGGTCGGGCCGGCGTAGGTGTTGGCGCCGGTCAGCACCAGCGTGCCGATGCCCTGTTTGGTCAGGCCACCATGGCCGGAAATGTCGTTGCGCCACGTGTCGAGGCCGCAGTGCACGTCATTGCACACGCGTTGAGTCGGTTTTCCCGCGTCGATGATCGCGCCGATCCCTGGCAAGTCCGCCACAAACTGACTGGAACCATAGGCACCCTGAATGCGGAACTCCTCGGGAATGTCCTGCTCGGTGACAAACATCGCCGGGCCATCGATGCCTTTGCGCAGGTTGATCATGCCCCAGCCGTACAGCGAATCGACACCTGGCGCACCGAGGTCGGTGGCCGTGGTGCGCAGTACGCTGGCGACCTGGGCGCCGGTCATGTACGGGAAGCGTTCCATCAACACGGCCATGGAACCGGCGACATGCGGCGCCGCCATCGACGTGCCGTTGTAGTTGGTGTAGCCGGTGGTCAGGTTGTCGGCGTTGGTACCGCTGATGATCGAGCTGTAGATCTTGCTGCCCGGTGCGGACACGCAAAAGCTGGCGGTGTAGCCGCAGCGCGATGAGAAGGTGCTGATGTTGTAGAGGTCCGGGCTGTTGAGGTCCGGGTTTTTCTGCAACGCCGCCACGGTCACCCAGTTCGGCGCGATGTCCGGGACGAAATAGCCCAGGCCGGCAATGGCGTCCGGGTTGTTGAGGTTGTAGTCGTTGCCGGCCGCGAAGATCGTCACGATACCGCTGCGGGCCGCCGCGATGGCGCCATCGTAGGCTCCGCCCGGTTTGGTCCCGAGCAACGGACGGATCTCGTTGAACTGCAATTGCGCGTCCTGCACGGTGAAATGCGGGTAGGCGGGGTTGCGTCCGCCGAGGTCGAAGCGATCGGTGATGCCGATGCCCCAACTGTTGTTGATGATCCGCGCGCCGCTGGCGATCAAGGCATCCCAACCAGCCTTGTAGACCGCGCCGTCGTTGCCGCGAATGATGCCGTCCTCCGGGCCCGGATCACCGTTGTCCGCACTGATGATCTGCGCGCCGAACGCCACGCCATGCATCGGGCCGCCATCGCGACTGCCGGCAGCGATCCCGCCAACGTGGGTGCCGTGGGCACCCAGTTCGCCGTCGGAACCGATCGAGGGCGAACCGTCGTAGCGAAAGGCATCGCCAGCTTTGACCGGGATGTACGGGTCGGTGTATTCGCGAATGCCGCTGGTGACCAGAGTGATCACCTTGTTGGTGCCGGAAAACTCCGGATGCGCGGCGTAGACCGGTTGGTCGAAGATCCCCAGCTTCACGCCTTTACCGGTGTAACCGGCAGCGTAGGCCTCTTGTGCGTTGACCGCTCCCAGCCCCCAATCGGCATTGAATTCAGTGCTGCGCCAACTGTTGGGATCGCCTGCTCTACCGTTTTCCACGTAAGGCGCCGCTTGCGCGGTACCGAGGGTGGCCAATGCGCAAAGCAAGGCAAGGTTGTTGTGCTTGTTATTCATCCAGCTACCGTCCTTAGTTGTGTTGCCAAAATCCCTGTGCCTTGAAAGCACCTATTTCTATTTGTGAAGCACGCCCTCTGCGTTAAAACTGCCAATTGAGGCTCAGCCCTACGCCATGGCTTTTCTCGCGGCTGGCCAGTTGGCCGGTGTAATCGAGGTTCAAGCGGATGTCCCGGCTCAGGGCCAGGCTGGCATGGGCGCCCACCAGCGCCGCATCACGCACCATTGGCGAACTCTCCACGGAAAACGCTGTGCTGCCGCCGGCAAACGCCAGGTGTTCTTCGGAGTCGGTATGGCTCAGGTTGTGCTGCCAGCCGAGGCTGCCGCTCAGGTCCAGTTTCTGCTGGCCGGACAGGTTCACGGTTTTCAATGCGCGCACGCCCAATGTGCTGAGCACCGCGTCACGCGTGTCGCCACTGCTTTTCAGTGCGGCAGCATCACCTTTCTCGGTGAAACCTTCGGTGTCGAGGTGCACGTAAGCCAGATTCGCGAAAGGTTCGAGCGCCAGCGGTTGCAGGTTCAGGCGATACGCCGCTTCACCGAACACTTGGGTAGTTCCGGCATCGACCTTGGCTTTCTGTTTGGCGCTGACGTCGCCGTATTGCAGGTCACGTTTGACGTCGGCGCGATGCCAGCTGTAGGCACCGCCGGCACTCAGGCGCCAGGTACCCAACTCGCGGCCGGCATAAGCACCCAGGTGATAGCTGTCGACCTTGGCCGACGAGTGAGTGCCGGAGCCCATGCTCACCGAGCTGTCGCTATAGCCGGTGACCAGACCGATCCGGGTTTGCTCATCGAGCGCCCCGTCGACACCGGCGAGCAAGCCGCCAATCGAGGTGGTGTAACCGGCGGTGTCATGGCGTTCATCAGTCTTGCCCCAAGCACCCAGCGCCTTGATCCAGCCATTGCTTTGAGTGCCTTGGGCGTCAATCAGTCGCTCACCAACCGCATCACGCAGGTAGCGGCTGTCGTTGATCAGTACCGAACCCAGCGCCGGATAGATTTCCCCCGACAACTGCTGAAACGCCTGTTGGGCGGATGTCGCGGTGGGCGACAGCAGCAGGCTTTCGTAAACCGGATTGCCCGCCCCAAGGCCTTCAACGGCGGAGGCTACGGAGCGCTGATTCGGCGTTTGGCCGACGCTGGCGAAGGTTGTGTCGTTACGCTCGACACTCAGTTGAATACCGGTGGCGGCGTAATCGAGGCTGCCGCCGATGTATAGATAATTGGGCAGCACCGCGCCGAACTGACCTTGAATACCGCCGGCCGCTTGCAGGATGTTGTACTGATGACCGAGCAGGCTTTGCACTTGTTGAGTGCTGAGCAAGGTCGGGCTGTTTTCCAGTGACAGGCTGACGGTCGCGCCGCTGACCGTGGCCGTGCCGCCCGCGACGATCCGGTCGCTCTCGGTCGGCGACAGCTCCACCGCGTAGGTCGAACCCGGCGCAAACGTGACGTCGCCGCTGACCTGCAAGGTGCCAATGGAATTGCCGGGCGCAACCGTAGCGCCGCGGTTGGCGGTCAGTGCGCCGACGCGCCCCGATCCGCCCAGCGTGCCGCTGTCATTGACGGTCACTTGCGATGCCAGCGAACCGTTGACCGACAGCAGACCGCCATTCACCGTAGTCGGCCCGCGATAAGTGCTGTCGCCGGTCAGCATCAGGCGCCCGGCACCGGACTTGATCAGGCTGCCTTCGTAGACCCGAGTGGAGGCTGCAAGATCCCGGGCCGTGCCCACCGCATAGTCGGTCTGATCCTGCTGGCTGGCACCAACCGGTACACCGTTCTCCCAACCTTTGGTCAGCAGTGTCTGTTGCCAGGCACTGTGTTCCGCCGCGTCTTCGCTCTGACGCTGAATCAGCGCCTTGTCGGTGATGTCGTTGCTCCAGACATCGCTCTGCCCTGCCCCCAGATTGGCGTCGAAACGTCCGAGTAATTGCCCCGGCCCGTGCATCGCCCGTTCTAGGTTGGCGACGCCCCAGCCGACGCGGGTATTCGGCGCCTCGGTGATCGAACCGTCGAGTTGGGTGGCGGTGGTCAACAGGGTCTCCAGCGCCTGCTGGTTGTTCATGTACGGATAGCGTTCCATCACCAGCGCCAAGGCACCGGTGGCATGCGGCGCGGACATGGAGGTGCCGGACTTGATCGCATAGCCAGCGCCGGGAATGGTGCTGTCGATCTTCGCGCCGGGGGTGGTGATGCACCAATACTTGGCGATCCCGCACTGGTTGTATTTCTGCTGGTTACTTTGATCCAGCCCCGACACCGCCAGCCAGTGGCCTTCCAGGTCCGGCTCAAAATACGGCAAGGCAGAACGCACGCTGGCGTTGGGGTAACCGCTGTTACCGGCGCTGAACACGTTGATCACGCCGCGCCTGGAAACGTCCGCCGCCTCATCGAGCCAGGTGCCTTTGTTCCAGTGCTGGGTGTAGGCCGCATGCAGATCGTCAAGGGTCCGATAGCTGACATCCGGTGGCTGGCTGCCCCAGCTGTTGTTGATCGCTCGCACACCGGCATCCGCCAACGCGTTATAGACCGCTTTGAAGTAGCGCGGATCAGGATTGGGGCCGAACAGGAAGCTGTCGTTCTTGTTGGTGTTGCCGACGTAGACCTGCGCGTTGTAGGCCACGCCGTGCATGCCGGTGCCGTCGCGGGAAGCGCCAATGGTGCCGGCGACGTGCGTGCCGTGGGAGTCGTTGTTGGCGTTGAGTGCGCCGTCGACATTGAACCGTGAGCCGTCAATGTAACTGCCGCTGGCGGTCACCGCGTGGTAACGGTCGGTGGCGAATTCGGGATGGGCAGCATCGAAGCCTGAATCGAGCTCGCCGATTTTCACGCCTTTGCCAGAGATGCCGGCGGCATAGGCTTGATCGGCTTGCATACGGGCAAGTCCCCAGTCGCGCTGGAACTCCGCCGAGCGCCAACTGGCAGCATCACCGGGCACACCGGTTTCCAGGTAAGCGGCTTGCACCGAGACGGGCATTGCTGACACCAGGAGTAATAGCGTGCCGACCGACATCGGCTTGATCTGTACGTCCGTGTTCATGACTTCTCGCTTTTTTTGTTTTTTTTGGGGCATCTATCGCGTTCTTGGGCCTTGGCCAAACGCTTCGTCAACCTTGGCCAAATCCTGCTCATTCAACGTCCCGGCGTAGTAATGCAACTTGGTCCAGGCCATCAAGTAGTCGTAGCGTGCCTGCGCCAGATCGCGGCGGGTGGTAAATAGTTGTTGTTCGGCGTTCAGCGCATCGAGGTTGACGCGCTCACCGCCCAAAATGCTTTGCTTGGTCGAGACCACCAGCGCTTCGGCAGACGTCAGGGCCTTCTGATAAGCCCGCAATTTGTTCACACCGGACAGGCAGGCGCTGAACTGCCGACGCAGCTGGATCAGGGTTTCCCGGGTCTTGCCGTCCAGTTCGTACTCGGCCTGCTCCATGGTGCGGCTGGCCTGACGGGTCGATGCGGACACCCCACCGCCGGCGTACAGCGGCACGCTGACTTCAATCCCGATGGTGTTGGTGTCGTAGCGCTGGTTGTAGGTGTTGCCGCTTTCCGACTCGTTCTGGCGCACCGAGGCGTAGGCGCTGACTTTGGGCAGGTGTCCGGCACGGTTGCGTTCAACCTCGTAACGCGCGACTTCCACGGCCTGACGCTGGGAGGCCAGGTTCGGGTTGTTGGCCACGGCCATCTCGTGCCAGGTGTCGTAATTGGCCGGCTGCAGGGTGAACGTCTGGAAACGCTGATCCAACGGCGCCAAATCCCCGATGTTGATCGTCGGCACGCCAATCAGCGCGCCCAGCTCTCGCAACGACGCGTCCTGCTCATCGCGGGCTTCGATTTCCTCGGCGGTGGCCAGTTCATAGCGGGACTCGGCCTCAAGGATGTCGGTGCGCGTGCCCTCGCCCTGGCGGAACATGTTCTCGTTCTGCTGAAACTGTTGCTCGAAGGCTTTTTTCTTGGCCTGCGCGATGTCGATCTGATCCTGAGCGAACAGCGCCTGGGTGTAATTCTCCAGCACCCGAACCAGCAGTTCCTGGCTCTTGCCGCGAAAGGCTTCGTCGGCAAACAGCGATTGCGCCACGCCTTTGCGGTACGACGCGTAAGCCTCGTAGTCGAGCAGCGGTTGTTGCAGGGTCAGGGTCGAGCCGTAACTGCTGTAGTTGCGATCATCGGTGCGGTTCTGCCCGCGCTCATTGAGGGCGGTGGCCTTGGAGGAGTTGCGCCCCTTGTTGTAGTTGTAACCGATCCTGGGCAACAGCCCGGCGCGGCCAATGACGCGGTTTTCAAGTCCGGCATCGCGTTCCTTGATGGCGCCGAGAAACACCGGATCATTGCGCAATGCTTGTTCGTAGACCTCGAACGGCCCCATGGCCAGCACACTGTTGCAGGTCAGCAACGCCAGGGTCGCTGCGAGCATGGAAAGCTTATTCATACAGCGGAACATCCTTATTCCTCAGTCAACGCGGAACCTGCCCGGTCGAGCAGCGGCTTGAACAAATAGTTGAGGAGTGAACGCTCACCGGTGCGCACGAACATTTCCGCCGGCATGCCAGGCTTGATCACCAGACCGTTGAGTTTTTCCATGGCCTGATCGCTGACGCTGCTGCGCAGCACGTAATACGGCGCACCGGTTTTCTCGTCGATCATCTGGTCGGCGGAGATCAGGCTGACTTCGCCGGGCACGCGCGGCGTGCGGCTCTGGTTAAACGCCGTGAACAGAATGTCCACCGGCAAGTGCGTGCCGACCTTGTCGACCAGGTTGACCGGCAGGTGCCCTTCCACCTCCAGACTCGTCCCCTGAGGAACGATCTCCAGCAGCGTTTCGCCCTGTCGCACCACTGCGCCCACGGTGTGAACCCCGAGGTTGACCGCAATGCCATCGGCGGTGGCGATGATCTCGCTGTGTTGCAGATCGAACCCGGCGGAAGTCAGCTGCTCTTCCAGCGTCACGCTCTTCAATTGCGCTTCGGCCAGTTGGGTACGGACTTCTTTCTGGTATTCCTCGATGTGCTGTTGCAGTTTCAGCCGCGATTCGAGGATGCCCTGCTCCACACGGCCGCTGTCGCCGGTGTTTTCTGCGAATTGTTGCTGAACCTGCGACAGCTGACGCTGGTACTCCATCAACCGATTGCGCGGGATGTAGCCGTTATCCGCCAGGGGCTGAAGGTTGCTCAGCTGTTGTTGCAGAGAGCTGGCCTGGGCAGTCAGGTCCGTGCGGGCGCGGCGCATGCCAGCCAGTTGCGCGCTGGCGCCTTCGATGCTAGCGCGCAAGGCAGCCTGCTCGCGGGAAAACGCTTCACGGCGGCTGCTGAACAACTGCCGTTGACCTTCCAGCACCAAGGCCAGACGCGGGTCAGGATTGTTGCTCAGTTCAGCGGGGAAACTCACCTGCTTGAGGTTGTCCCGTTCACTCTGCCACCGCGCCAGACTGGCCCAGGCCATGCGGTATTGCGCTTGCAGCGATTGCACGTCCGCGGCGACTTGCGTCTGGTCGAGCTGGAACAATGGCTGGCCCTGCTTCACCACTTGGCCCTCGCGCACCAGAATCTGGCTGACCACCCCACTGCTCATTGATTGCACGGCTTTGCGCTTGCCCGACACCACGACCGTGCCTTGCACGGGAATGCCTTGGTCGAGAGGCGCGAGACTGGCCCAGGTGAAGAAACTGCCGGCGCCGACGATCGCCAGAATCCAGCCCATGCGGACGAAGAAACGCGCGTCGCGTTCAGGGCGTTCTGCGATGTAGTCGTGTTCCATGGTGGCTTCGCTGATGTTGCTCATACACCCGAATTCCTTGTCGAGGGCTGATACTGACGGCTCATGCTGAGTCCGCCCGGTGCTTGCACGGTTTTCTCCCGCTGCTGTTCCTGATTGGCTGCGAGTGCCTTGAGCACGTCCTGGCTTGCACCGAAGGCTTGCAAGCGCCCTTCGTTGAGCACCAGCAACTTGTCGGCCTGGGCCAGTGCCGAGGAGCGATGGGTCACCAGAATCACGCTGGTGCCTTGGGCTTTCATTTGCGCAATGGCGCTGGCCAATGCCGCTTCGCCCACGGTGTCGAGGTTGGAATTGGGTTCATCCAGCACCACCAGTCGCGGGTTGCCATACAACGCACGCGCCAGGGCCACACGCTGCTTCTGCCCCCCGGACAAGCCGCTGCCGTCCTCGCCGAGCACGGTGTCGTAGCCTTGCGGCATACGCAGGATCAGTTCGTGAACGCCAGCCTGTTGCGCGGCTTCAACGACTTTTTTCGGGTCCGCCTCGCTGAACCGGGCGATGTTTTCGGCGATGCTGCCGCTGAACAATTCGATGTCCTGAGGCAGGTAACCGATGTAGGGACCGAGATCGTCGCGGTTCCAGCGATGAATGTCCGCACCGTCGAGCCGCACCGTACCGCCCAGCGTCGGCCAGACGCCAACGAGCACCCGGGCCAATGTCGATTTGCCAGAGCCGGAGGCGCCGAGCACGCCCAGCACTTCCCCGGCACCGAGGCTGAAATTGACCACATGCAGCGTTGCGGCCCGTTGTCCCGGCGGCGCGGCGCTGACTTGTTCGAAGCTGATCTGACCCTTCGGCGCTGGCAGCGCCATGGCCTCGTCACTCGGTGGAAAGGCTTGCAGCAACGAATCAAGACGACGATAAGCGAGCTTGGCGCCGCTCCACTGCTTCCACACGGCGATCAACTGATCGATGGGGCTCAGGACGCGGCCCATCAGAATGGAACCGGCGATCATCATCCCGGCCGTCATATCACCCTTGATCACCAGCAAGGCGCCAAGGCCCAGCACCAGCGATTGCAGGCACAGGCGCAGGGTTTTGCTCAGAGAGCTGATGACGGCACCGGTGTCGCTGGCCTGGTTCTGCAGACCGAGAAAACGCGAGTGCACCTGGAACCAGCGTTTACGCAACGCCCCGAGCATGCCCATGGCCTGAATGGTTTCGGCGTTGTGCAGGTGACTGGTGGCCAGTTGGCTGGATTTCTGGGAAAACCCTGCGGCTTCGCCCAAGGGCTTTTTGGTCATTGTCTCGTTGAGGCAAGCAAGGCCAATCAGCACCACCGCGCCCACGGTCGCAAACACGCCGAGCCAGACATTGAACAGGTAGATCACAAACAGATAAACCGGAAACCACGGCGCATCGAAGAAGGCAAACAGCGCAGGACCGGTGACGAATTGGCGAATTTGCGTCAGGTCCCCCAAGGCTTGCCCGGCGTTGCCCTCGCCCTTGAACAGGTTGCGCTCGAATGCGGCCTGATAGACCCGAAGGTTGAAGCGGCGCTCCAGTTGGCTGCCGATGCGGATAACGATGACGCTGCGCACGATCTCAAGCAGACCGATGAAGGCAAAGAATCCGACGACCATTAAGGACAACATGGCCAGTGTTGTTTCGTTTTGCGAAGACAGCACACGGTCGTAGACCTGAAGCATGTAAATTGACGGAACCAGCATCAGCACGTTAATTAACGCGGTAAAACAGCCGACGCTGATCAGGATGCTCTTGTAGTCGCCCAGCGCTTTGAATAAGGGTGCGGTGGCCGGGCTCTTTGCCATCTTCATGGATTATTCCTGAGGTGTTATTCCTCGCCCTAGCTGGCGAAGTTTCCATTAACTGTCCGCGCAGAGGCGGATATAGGCTTTGCAGTAGCGCTTACAAACTAATAACAACTTTTCGTGGGCGGCAGAGCGCCTCGACTAGTTGTGTTGTGCTTATGTCGGCAATGACGAACGTTATAGTCGAACCGTGTTATTGCACCTGGCGCACAAGTGTTATGACCAGATCGGATTGCAATGTGGCTTTATACGATCCGTCGCGTTGGCGGCTGAGAAATAGAATCTTCGAACCTTCTTTGCCGGTGATCGCCAGGCCATCCGGTTCAGGGAACCAGCCAATCGCAGATTCGCCGTCCAGCCAGGCACTGAGACAATCGGCGCCCTCACCCAGCGTCTGTTTCGGTTGAAAGTCGATGACGCAGACGTTGGACGGTTTGTCCTGCAACGCCTGGGACTCTGGCGAGTCATCTTTGGCGATCAGGGTCGCCTGCCATTTGCCGGCCAGTTCCGAGGGGTCTGCTAATTTCAGGCTGCTCGCCATGGCTACATCTCCAAAAATCATCATGAACGTCGCCAATAGCCACGCGGTTGTTCTGTAGGTGAAGCCGTTATGGATCATAAGGCGCTTTACTCATTTCAAGGGGCAGAGAGCGGCGCGTCAGCGCCGCCCTCCTTTTCACCTCACATTACGCCGCGATGTCGGAGTAAGCCGCCTGGCCCACGGTGCTGACCAGGAAATCAGCCACGCCATGCCCGGAGAAGTCCACCGACAACAGGCTGTTGCCGCCCGAAGAGGTCAACACCGCATCGCCTGCCGCACCGGTGAACGAGTTCACGAAATGCAGGCCTGCGCCGTTGGTGATACCGGTCAGGTCGATCTTGTCCAGACCGCTGACAAAATCGAGGATCTGGTCGACAGCACCGGGTTTGGAATCGCTGCTGGCCGCAAACACGAAGGTATCCGAACCGGCGCCACCCCACAGTTTGTCCGCGCCGCCCGCGCCGAAGAGGATGTCGTTGCCGGCACCGCCCTTCAGTTCGTTGGACACGCTGTTGCCGATCAGCAGGTCGTTACCCGAACCGCCGATAGCGTTCTCGACGGTGACACCCTTGGCGATGGAAACGTTACCCACCAGGCCGCCAACGTCGGAGAACGAGGCCTCATTGAGGTTGATCTTCTGGTTTTGGGTAAAACCGGAGAAGTCCAGCGTGTCCTTGCCGCCCGCATCCCATACCGAAAACACAACCTTGTCCGACGACGAAGTCGCACTCAGGAAGTCGCGCCCAGCGTTGGAGTTGAAACCGTAAGTGGTGTCGCCGGTTCGGGTGGTGGTGTTGGCACCATAGAGCTTTTGGATGGCCGCGATATCGTCCATCAGCGGACCGGACGAATAGGCTTCGACGCCGCCCTTGCTGAAGTTCTGGCTGGTATTGCTTTCACTCCAGTAGCTCATGACGCTGTAACCGCGGGTGTCTTGCCCGTAGGAAGCGTCGTTGTAGGTTGGAGCGCCCTCGCCGGCGTTGTAGTCGCCAGGATGGGCAAGGCCCAGGGTGTGACCGATTTCGTGAGTCAGGGTTTGCCGGCCGTAATTGTTAAGGTCCGGCGTCTTGTTTGGCGTGTAGCTGCTGTTGGTCAGGTACCAGGAAGTACCGTCGTAACCCGCGCCGGTGCCAGGCAGATAGGCGAAGGCCGCTGCGCCATCCTGGCCGCCGCTGTAGTTGCCGAAGGTCATGTGACCGTCGCCGCCCGTGGCCTTATCGGTGAACGTGACATTGGCCACATCAGCCCAGGATTGCATGGCAAGCACGGCCTGGCCTTTCTGCTGAGCACTGAACTGGCTGAACCCGGTGATCCCGTGTTTGTTCATGGTGCTCGACGACGCCGAGGTCAGGAACGTGTAGGTGAGTTCGATTTTGCCGCTGCCGTCCTTGTCCTGGTAGGCAGCGCCATCGCGCAGCAATTGGGTCGCTGCCTGGTCGACGGAGAAGGAGGGTTTGCCATTGACCATGAGGTTACCGCCCCGATCATACTGATGGCTGAAGCTATTGATCTGGTTGAACGCAGAACTGGATGCAGCCAATGCTTGCAGTGGCTGGAACGCCTGTTCGGCGGTATCAATAGCGTTGTCTTTTACTTTCGACATAAACACACTTCCTTGTTTAGCTATGGAACAGTTTTTTGTCAGACAGCGACAATCTCTGGCGAGATCGTCCTATCACTCGCCCAATGAAGGCGAAAGAAAACTGACACAATTTGAAATCAACCGTCTACATTTTTTTTGACGTCAAATTGAGTTGTTCCTGCAAGTACCCGGAAACAATGCCTGCGCTGTCGAAATATTGTTTGTTAGATGGCGGTTTGCGCAAATTGTCTGACAATTTGTTATTTAATTATTAAATAGAGGTAAGTTTCTTTTTTGTCGATGGGGTCTCACTTTGCGTGAGTTATTAATATGAGTGCCAGCGCATTGATATCAGTTGGAGATTTGTTGGGTTTTTGATTTTTACGACTGCTGCGCAGCCGAACGCAGCCTTCGGCAGCTGCTACAGGTTCCGTGTACGCCGCAATCCTTGTAGCAGCTGGCGCAGCCTGCGTTCGGCTGCGCAGCAGTCGTCAGATACTCACAACCAACACGCATCCCAAAGTGGGTAGTCATGAACCCGCGTCACCAGTCCCGCTCGGATCGGATTAGCCACGACATACCGGGCAAGCGCCTTCACATCCTCCTCCCGCCGAACCGCACGATCGTGGTAACCCTTCTGCCACAACCGCCCTCGCCGCCCTAACGCCTGATTGACCGCCAAGCTACTCCGGGATTTGATTCGGCACATCAGCTCCGCCAACGTTCTATCGTGCAGTTGCACCAAACAGTGCATATGATCCGGCATCACAACCCACGTCAGAAAGTCGCCCCAGCCCTCCTCCTGCGCCTGACGCAACTCCTGAACGACCAACCTCCCCAATCGCCAATCAACAAAAAACGGCTGCCGTTGGTCAACGACAGCCGTTATCAAATAAATACGTCCGGATTCAGAGAAACGACCAACGCGTAGCTGACCCGCATTTGTACAAACAGGCATTCCATTGCCTCCTGATCCATCGATAGGAGGCCAGGAATCTACAGCGTTACCTGCCAGCCCGACGGGCCGCAATGACTACAAGATATGAACCCTCAACTCCCGGTACGAATCTTGTTCCACACCCGCGTACGGACCCGGTCGATGTTCAGTGGCATCGCCTCCAGCGCAAACAATTTCCCCATCATGTCCGGGCTCGGGTAGACCTTGGTGTCATTCTTGATCGCCGGGTCGATCAGGCTGTCGGCCTGCTCGTTACCGTTGGCGTAGTGCACGTAGTTGCTGATGCTGGCCATGACGTCCGGGCGCAGCAGGTAGTTCATGAAGGCGTAGCCGGCCTTTTCGTCCGGGGCGTCTACCGGCATGGCGACCATGTCGAACCAGATGGCGGCGCCTTCCTTGGGAATCGAATAGCCGATGTCGATGCCGTTCTTGGCTTCTTTCGCGCGGTTTTCGGCTTGCAGAATGTCACCGGAGAAGCCGACCGCCACGCAGATGTCGCCGTTGGCCAGGTCGCTGGTGTACTTGGACGAGTGGAAATAGCTGACATACGGGCGGACTTTCATCAGCAGCGCTTCAGCCTTTTTGTAGTCTTCCGGGTTCTTGCTGTGATGCGGCAGGCCCAGGTAGTTCAGTGCCGCCGGCAACAGTTCGGGGCCGTTGTCGAGGATGGCCACGCCGCACTTCTGCAGCTTTTGCATGTTTTCGGGTTTGAAAATCAGATCCCAGGAGTCCACTGGCGCGTTATCACCCAACACGGCCTTGACCTTGGCGATGTTGTAACCGATGCCGGTGCTGCCCCAGAGGTACGGGAAGCCATGTTCGTTGCCCGGATCGTTGGTTTGCAAGGCCTTGAGCAACGCCGGGTTGAGGTTTTTCCAGTTCGGCAGTTGGCTCTTGTCGAGTTTCTTCAGCGCCACGCCTTGAATCTGCCGCGCCATGAAGTGGTTGGACGGAAACACCACGTCGTAACCGGATTTGCCGGTCATCAATTTGCCGTCGAGGGTTTCATTGCTGTCGAAGACGTCGTAACTGAACGCGATGCCGGATTCTTTCTGGAAGTTTTTGGTGGTGTCCGGGGCGATGTACTCCGACCAGTTGTAAATCTTGACGGTCTCGGCCGCGTGGCCGAGGGTCGCGAAGAGCGCAAGTGGAGCCAGAGTCAGTGTCTTTCGGATCATGAGTCGATTCCTGATGGGTTTATTGTTGTTGGCAGGCAATCAGAGGATCAAAAAATCAAAACGTAGGTCTTGCGCACGGTTTCCTGGATATCCCAGATACCGAGGCTGTTGGCTGGCAACATCAGTGCATCGCCAGCTTCTATGTGCAGGGTTTCACCGTCATCCGGGGTAAACGTGCAGCGTCCCTGGATGAAGTGACAGAACTCCTGGGCGACGATCTGCCGCCGCCAGCGGCCGGGCGTGCATTCCCAGACGCCGGTTTCGACGCCATCGTCGCGTTCAACGCTGGTGGTCGAGGCCACCGCCACGGGCATGCCCAGCGGCACGGCGACCGGATTCGACTCTTCCAGCTTCAGGGTTGCGGTGTTCTTGAATTGCGTGATGCTCATGGGAGTACCTGTCGATTGAGCCTATAGATGAAGAGCGCGCCGTTTACTGCATGAAACCTTCCATGAAGCCGGCAATACCAGTGGCCAGTTTGCGACGCCAAGGTGCGGTGGCCGGGTTGGCCAGGGTCTGGTCTTCGTGGACGAAGCTGCGGATGATTGCGTTGTAGCCGAGCCAACGGCAGGGCTCCGGCTCCCAGGCCCTGAGCGCGTCGAGCCCGCCATGGATGACCCACGGCTGGCGAACCAGCTCGGTGTCGCGCCGCAGAATCAGGTCGGCCAGAGTCCTGCCACCCAGGTTGCTGGCACCGACGCCCTCCCCGCCATAGCCACCCGACAAGGCGATGCCACTGGCCTGATCGCACAGCATGTGCGGCTTGAAACGCCGGGACATCCCCAGATTGCCGCCCCAGGCATGGGTAATCCGTACGTTCTTGAGCTGCGGGAAGAGTTCGCCAAACAGATAACGCCGCAGCTCCACCTCGCTGGTGGTCAGGTCGAAGTCATGGCGCAACTTGGCAGCGAACTGATAACCGCCCCGCGCGCCGAACACCAACCGGTTGTCAGCCGTGCGCTGACCGTAAGTGACCTGGCGACTGTTTTCGCTGAAGGCCTGGCCGCGACTCAGGCCGATTTCATCCCACGTGGCAGCGGATAACGGCTCGGTGGCCACGATCAAGCTTTGCACCGGCAGCTGATAACGCCCCAAGGGTGGCAAGGTGACCGAGTAACCTTCGACCGCCGGCACGATCCAACGGCTGCGAACCGAGGCTTTCGCCGTGCGCAGACCACCCGATTGCCATTGGGTGACCGGGCTGTTCTCGTAAATCCTGACGCCCATTTTCTCCACCGTCCGAGCCAGACCTCGCACCAACTTTGCCGGGTGAATGGTCGCGACGTGCGGTGCATAGATACCGCCATAAGGTTTGGCGACTCTGATCTGTTGCGCCAACTGCTCGGGGCTGAGCCAGCGGTAATCGCTTTCGGTCAATCCCTGGCTGTAGAGCGTGTCGAGGTAGTGCCGAAGGCTGGCTTCCTGTTCCGGATAACGGGCAGCGCAATACAGCGCCCCGCCTTTGCGGTAATCGCAGTCTATGTTTTCACGTTCAAGGACCATCCCGACTTCATCCGGAATGCCGTGCAGCAAATCGAAAGAAGCCCGGCGCTGTTCGGGTGGCAAGTCGGCGAGCAAGCGGTCTTCGCCCAGCACATTGCCCATCAGCCAGCCACCGTTACGCCCCGAGGCGCCAAAACCGGCGGTTTGCGCTTCAACGATGGCGATGCTCAGGTCGGGCGCCAGGCGCTTGAGGTAGTACGCGGTCCAGAGCCCGGTGTATCCCGCGCCAATGATGGCGACGTCGACGTCCAGATCCTGTTCCAGCGCCGGACGCGCCAATAATGGCTCGTCGAGTTGATCCATCCACAAACTGATAGTGCGCCACGCCGACATGCAAGACTCCGCCACTCAAACTTCGATGACGTCGATCCTAGTGCGTGGACTTAGAGGCTGTCTTGCGCGCGTGCACGCAGAGAAATTTGTTTTACGTAGGCCTTGGGCGACTGGCCGGTGTGCTGACGGAAGCAGCTATAAAACGACGACAGCGAATTGAACCCGGCGGCAAACGCCAGTTCGTCGATACGCAGTGGCGGCGTGGCGTTATCCAGTGCCGCGAGCAAATGCTGCAGCCGCGCCTGGTTGACGTATCGGTAGAAGCTCTGGCCAAGCACCTGATTCAGCAGATATGAAATCTGATTGCGGCTGTACCCGCACTCCTTCGCCACCCGTTGCAGGTCGAGTTCGGGATCGAGGTAAGGTTGTTGGCGCTGAAAATACTGCTGCAAGTCTTCAGCCATGAAGCTCAGCTGGCGTGCAGACAGCCCGAGTCGACTGACCGCCGGACGTTGGCTGCTGGCGGCTTTGCTGACGGGCTGCTCATGCACCAGCGAGGCATATTCGTTGACCCGCCAAATCAGTCCGTCACATACGGTAATTGCCTCGCTGGCCCGGAACGACACCAGGCCTTCACCGCCGCGCAGGGTGATGCGGTACTGAATGAACGCCGTGTTGCCGTCCAGACGAATACGGTCCGAGTGCTCCAGGGCTTCATCGGGATCGCGGGGCATGCTGCTGCGCACGTATTCACGTAATTCGGACAGCCCCATCACACGGTTCTGGAAAAAATCGCTGTACTGAATCTCTGGGTGATAGAGCGCCATCACCCCGTCCAGGTCCCGGTGTTTCCAGCGCAAGTGATAACGCATCACCGTGTCGCCCGTGGCCTGGGTTTGCAGCGGACCATCATCATCGGCGTGCATAAAGGACTCGGCGAAAAAAAGCCGAGCTTGCCGAAATTCCGTCTCGGCTTCAATGACCAACCAGTGGTTGCCAACTGCCGAATACCGACCGTTCCCATGACCTGCATCAAAAAAACTGAACCAATCGCTAAACGGCCTGAAAAATCCACATTGTTTTCACATTTGGCTGCTACTTTTAAAGGCAGTCACCGGTTGAGCCATTGAAGGCTCTTCCCTCCTAACATGAGCTAAAGGAAGCGCTCGATGAATGAGGCGGGCTGCATATGAATAAAGGGTTCAGTAAAGTCACCTTTCCAAACGCCTGCCAGCTGATGCGCTGGCATTTTCATCCCATGGGTTTCGAGGCGAGCATGGATGCGCCGGGCAGCATGATTGCCCGTCTATTTGACCGTGCCAGTGGCGAGACCATGATCGCCATCGCCGGTATTCCTTGCGCGACGGTAATGAACGCTGCAGATGTAGAACGAATAATCGAAGCGGTGGAAGACGAGCTTGAGGCTTTCATTCCGTCCGCCGCCCTCAGGAGCTATGCCTGAAGGCTGAACTTTCAACAACAAGCCCACGTTAAGTGGGCTTTTTTGTGCGCGACGATCTTTGGCGGTTCACGCCGATGTCTTGCCCTGTCGGTGATCGGCAAAGAACGCCTTGCCCTTGCCGATCCGATCGGAAGCTTTAGGCAGGTTGGCCGCCTGGGTGTCTTGCCCATCGACATACCAGTAGCAATGACTCACTGCCCGAGTGATGCCGACGTAAGCCAGCCGCAGGATCTCGTCTTTCTGTGCGCTGTCGTACGCTTCGCTGTCGCCAGCCTTGCCCAGACCGGCCATGCGGTAGACCTGGTTCTTGTACGGTGAACTGGTCAGGTGCTGACAATCACCCAGCAGGAACACGGCGTCAGCCTGGAGTCCCTTTGCGCTGTGATACGTCAGTTGTTTGAGCCGTCGTGCTTCGTACGGCAAGCTAGAATCCACATTAACTACAGACTTAATATGCTCTTCTATCAATAGCTTATCGCTGCTTTTTCGATAAAGCATCAAGATTGAATCGCCCTTTCTGTAGTGTTCCATCAGGCGCTTGGCCATGCCTTGATCGTCGCGATCGAGAACGTTAACCGGCAACAACGCCTTTGGCTCGCCACTGGCCTTGGCCTTCTTGCCTGCGATCGCCGGCGCCGCACGAACGATGTGTTCGGCCGCATCGATGATGTGCTGATGGCTGCGGTAGTTATCGCTCAGCATCACCTTGGTCGTGCTCGGCGAAGGGAATTCCTTGTTGAATTCCATGAAGTACGTCGGTGAACTGCCCCGCCAGCCATAGATGGACTGCCAGTCATCGCCGACACAAAGCAACGACGAACGCTGTGCACCGCGCCCCACGTGCATGGCCGGGCCGCGACTGCGGATTTCCGTCAGGCTCGCGCGGATCCAGGAAACGATCTGCGGCGATACGTCCTGAAATTCGTCGATCATCAAGTGCGACATCGGCCTGAGCAGCTCATCACTCAGCAGCTTCAGGTTTTCCGGCGAATGTTCGCTGAACAAGGCGAACATCCGGTTGTAGGTCATCACCGGTGGTTTCTGATCGAGCAGGTGATCTTCCAGCGCTCGCCAGTACAGGCTCAAGGCCTCGAAGAAAAACCGGTCGGGGTCGTCCTTGGCAAAACTCATCTGGCCCACGGCAGTGGGTACATCCAGACCGAGGTTCTCGATAAACCCCGCCGCAGCGACAAAACAGTCCAGTAACGGCGCAGAGCTGAGCTCGCCCTTGACCTTGTAATCGAAGCCCGGCCCGGCACTCGCATCGCCTCCCAGAGAGGCCAATACACGCTTTGATGATTCGTAACTATCCAGCCATATCAATGGTTTACGACAGAAAGCTTGAAACAGGGTGCGTTTTACCGCCCATTCCGCGCGCACGCTCAATTTGGAATTCGGGCGGCTGACCTGCGGGTTTTCCCGGGGATCGAACCCCAACACCACCCAAGCGTCCAGGCTCGGAATATAGCCATGACAATGAAACGTTGAGCCGTTGATATCGAACGTCTGGCGCTTCGGCTCTATGCCTTTGATTGGCCAGGCACCCGCGCGAAACCACAAATCTTCGATAGCGTCGCAGAGCTCTTCGTCGCGCTTGGCGGCCAGTTCGGTCACGGCCATGCGCTTTTGCACGTCCGGGTGATCGCGCTCCAGCTCTTTTAGCTGCAGCGCGTGACGGGACAATGGCTTGATCAATTCGCGAAAGCGCTCATTGCGCGTGTGCAGGCTGTGATAGCAAGCGTTGAGTTGCTGGCGCTGGGCGTCGTTGATGCGCAGGTCGAAAGGATTGCTGTCGACTTCCTCATCGCCGCTTTGCGCTCGGTGACTGAGGTTTTCAAAGGCTTGTAGCCGCTCGAAGCCCGGCAGGCTGCGAACCATTGGCAGAATTCGCGAATGGAAGGTGCGCACCAGATCACGCGCCTCTTTGAAACTGAGCGACCGGCCCCAGAGTGCAAACAGCTCGATCAGTTTGTTGATGAAGTCTTTGCGCGATTCACGGGTAAAGGTCACTACTGTCATCGAACCCAGCTCGAACCCCAGATAATGGGTCAGCAGCAAAATACGCAACACCAACGTGGTCGACTTGCCCGCACCCGCGCCGGCAATCACCGAGGTCGAGGGTGTGTCGCTGAAGATCATTTTCCACTGCGCGGCACTGGGCTGGGCCTGCGGTGGCAGCAGTCGAGCGACATCCGTCTTCATGCGCTTCTTCAACTCAGCGCTCAACGGCAGACGCCAATCGTCGAACAGATTGTCGTCAACGTTGGGCGGCCGGTGTTCGGTCGAGCGCGAGTCGCGGATCAACAATACCTGTCGGCCTTCCTCCAACCCTTCAAGTTTGCCTTCCTTATAGCCGTAATCCACCCCGGCACTGTGCCCACTGCGAAAGCCGTCTGCCTGGCCGTGCAGCCAGGATGCACGGTGTTGTGCGCGCAGACGCGTCAGGCCATGACCAAAGAACCGGGCGGCCAGACGCTTGAGCAGCGGCATCTCGGCCAGGGGACGAAGTTCAGGAGGAAGATCGGGGGTGTGTTGCGGCACGCGGGCTGACTCCAGGGTGTGAGGCTGTTGGGGGCTATGGTGTCTGCATTTGCCCTTCAGTTCTAGTGAAATGCTTACAGGTCATTGGCTTATGCGATGAAGTGAAGGTTGGGTGAGAATCTTTCGAGGTGAATTGATATCAGTTTATTCGATTGTATTGAGGCATTTTTTACGCTTTTTATCGATTGATGCTTGATAGATGATGCTCGCCATCAACCACCGGTTCTCAGGCGCTCTGCCCCATGACGAACCTTTTCAGGAGACGATCATGCTTGAACTCAGACCCTTCAAATCCCTGGGCGGCGCCAACCATGGCTGGTTGGATGCTCATCACCACTTTTCGTTCGCCGAGTACCATGACCCAAAACGCATGAACTGGGGCAACCTGCGGGTGTGGAACGACGACGTGATTGCCTCTGGCACCGGTTTCCCGAAACATCCGCACCGGGACATGGAAATCATCACTTATGTCCGTGAAGGCGCAATCACTCACGAAGACAACCTGGGCAACAAGGGTCGTACCGAAGCGGGCGACGTTCAGGTCATGAGCGCCGGCACCGGGATCGCCCACAGTGAATACAACCTGGAAGCGACCGAAACCAGGATCTTCCAGATCTGGATCATCCCGAACGAATCCGGTTTGGCACCGTCCTGGGGCGCCAAACCTTTTCCGAAAGGTCAGCGCGAAGGTTTCGTGACACTGGCAAGCGGCAAGGCCGGCGACGATCAAAGCCTGCGGATTCGAGCCGATGCGCGATTGGTGGCCGCGAACCTGAAGGCCGGTGAGTCCGCCGAGTATCGCCTGGACAATGGCCGTCGCGCCTATCTGGTACCGGCCACCGGCGTCATTGAAGTCAATGGCTTGCGTGCACAAGCTCGAGACGGTATTGCCGTTGCCGATGAGCAGGTGTTGCGGGTGACCGCCATCGAAGACAGTGAAATCGTTCTGGTGGACCTGGCTTAATCGTCAAACGCAGAGCAAAAAAAGGGGCGACCGTCATGGCCGCCCCTTTTTACATTCTGGATTACTTCGCAGAGATCGCGCCGTCCACCAGTGTTTGCGCTTCAGCCACCAATTGCTTGAGGTGTTCATCACTGACGAAGCTTTCAGCGTAGATCTTGTAGATGTCTTCAGTGCCCGACGGACGCGCCGCGAACCAGCCGTTCTCGGTCATGACTTTCAGGCCACCGATCGCCTGATCGTTACCCGGCGCGTGGCTGAGGATGCTCTGGATCGCTTCGCCCGCCAATTGGGTCGAGGTGACCTGGTCCGGCGACAATTTGCTCAGCAGTGCCTTCTGCTCAGGGTTGGCCTTGGCATCGACGCGCACCGAGAACGGTTCGCCCAGCTCGTCGGTCAAGGCGCGATAGGCCTGACTTGGGTCGCGGCCAGTGCGGGCGGTCATTTCTGCCGCCAGCAGTGCCGGGATCAAGCCGTCTTTGTCGGTGCACCAGACGCTGCCATCCTTGCGCAGGAACGAAGCACCGGCACTTTCTTCGCCGCCAAAGCCCAGAGAGCCGTCGAACAGGCCGTCAGCAAACCACTTGAAGCCGACCGGCACTTCGTACAGGCGACGACCCAAACGTTTTGCCACCCGATCGATCAAGCCGCTGCTGACCACGGTTTTACCCACGGCCGCATCGGCGCGCCATTGCGGACGGTTCTGGAACAGATAGTCGATCGTTACGGCGAGGTAGTTGTTCGGCGCGAGCAAACCACCGGACGGGGTCACGATGCCATGGCGATCGTGGTCCGGGTCGCACGCGAATGCTACGTCGAAGCGCTCTTTCAGACCGATAAGGCCCTGCATGGCGTGAGTGGACGATGGGTCCATGCGGATCTGACCATCCCAGTCGACCGTCATGAAGCGGAAGGTCGGATCGACCTGTTTGTTGACCACTTCCAGGTCCAGACGGTAATGCTCGGCAATCGCCGACCAGTAGCGCACCCCGGCTCCGCCCAGCGGATCGACACCCAGACGCAGCTTGGCATCACGAATGGCATCGAAGTCGATCACGTTGATCAGGTCGGCGACGTAGGTATTGAGGTAATCGTGACGATGGGTCGTGCTGGCCTTCAACGCCTGCTCGTAGCTGATGCGCTTGACGCCAGCGAGCTTGTTGCTCAGCAGTTCGTTGGCCTTGGCTTCGATCCACTTGGTGATGTGGGTATCGGCAGGGCCACCATTGGTAGGGTTGTATTTGTAGCCACCGCTTTGCGGCGGATTGTGCGACGGCGTGATGACGATGCCGTCCGCCAGGCCCGACGTACGCCCGCGGTTGTAGCAAAGAATGGCGTGGGAAATGGCCGGTGTCGGGGTGTATTCGTCACCTTCGGCGATCATTACTGTCACGCCGTTGGCGGCCAGCACTTCAAGGGCGCTGGCGCCGGCCGGGGTGGACAGCGCGTGGGTGTCGATGCCGACGAACAGCGGGCCGTTGATGCCTTGGGCTTCGCGGTACAGGCAGATGGCCTGGCTGATCGCCAGAACGTGCCATTCGTTGAAACTCAAGTCGAACGAGCTGCCTCGGTGCCCGGACGTGCCAAAAGCTACGCGCTGGGTCGAGATGGCGGCATCGGGTTGGCCGGTGTAATAGGCCGTTACCAGTCGCGGGATGTCGACCAACAGTTCTACCGGTGCCGGTTTGCCCGCAAAAGGACTGAGTGTCATGCAAAACCTCTGAAGTCGAGTGGTTCAGGAATAGGAACGCAGTTTACTGGCAGTTTGACCGCAGCGCGATGGGATCGATCCACGAGCACCAAGGATGTTTTGTGCCCCATTCAATCGATCGACTCAAGACGTAATGCATCCCCTAACAAGCCCATTGCCGCGGCAAGGTCGTGGTCACCGCCGAAGGTGTGACTCAGGCGCAAGTGTTGAGCGTGCAAGCCCTGCAGACTGAACAGCTCTCCCGGTGCGATCACCACCTGGTGCTTGAGCAGTCGCTGGAACACTCGACGTACATCGACCTGGCGCAGCGAACGAACCCAGATGGTTGCACCGCCCTGGGGTTCGACAAAGTGCAAGGCATCGCCCAGACGGTCCTGCAACAGCTGCGTCATCTGCACCTTGCGGTCCTTGAGCATCCGCCGTAATACCTGAAGATGCTGATCGACACGTCCGTTGCCGTACAAGCGCGCGATGGCTTTCTGGCGAATCGGTGACAAGCGGAACGAACGCAGCAGAAAGTACCGTTGCAGTTCAGCACTGAAATGCCGCGACAGCAGATAGCCGTATGGCGCCTCCGGTCCGATGATTTTCTCGAACGTGGAAAACACGATCAGCCGATCGGGGTCCAGCAAGTCGCGAAACCGCTGGCCGTCCGGTTCGAATCCGAGCTCGCCGTAGCAGTCGTTTTCCAACACCCAACTGCCATGTCGTTCCAGCAACTGCGCGACGACTTGTCGGTTGTCGTCGGGTGCCAGGCTGCCTCGCGGCATGTTCAGCCCGGATGAAACCATCACCAGTCGCACCGGCTCGGTCTCCAACAGCTCCTTGAGCCATTCGACGTCCAGGCCACCGCTGGATTGCACCGCCAGCTCGATCACTCGCACCTGCGCAGCCTGGAGCAACCGCAGAATCGCCCAGTCGCACGGCGACTCGACCAACACCGTGGCGTCCTTGAGATTCAACACAGCGATCAGTATTTCCAGCACGCCACGCAGGTCGGCGCCAATATAGACATCGTCGGCGTGCCAGCAGCGCAGCGGCGAGGAGGTGTAGCGCGCTGCCAGGGCAATGCGCAACTCCAGCTCGCCGCAAGGTTGCGATGTCGGTTGCGGCTGACGCGGATACTGGCGCAGCAGTTCTCGTTCCAGCAGTAACAACGGACTGTCGAGGGGTTGCAACAACGCCGGTTCATCGGCGCTCAAGACCAGCATTCCGGGACGCCTGGCGTTGACATAAACGGTTTCGAGCAGGTCGTTGCCACTGCTGAGCGTGCTGATGGAGGACACCGGTAACGCGTAATAGCCGGACTTGGCCACCGAATAAACGCGCCCTTCCTTCTCCAGTAGCGAATAAGCGTACTGAATGGTCGAGATCGACACGCTCAGACGCTCCGCCAACTGTCGCAACGAAGGCAGGCGGACTCGCGTGTCACTGACCGGTTCGTTGATCAAGTTAGTCAGATATCGGTACACCGCCTGATACGCGAAGTCAGTTTCTCGAGGCCCTTTCATGGGCGAGGGCCGAATGCCGTGTGAACGTCATCATGCATCGTCAAGAAATCTGTCAAGCCACGCACTTTCAGCGCCCCGCTGACCATTCATCCGCCACCGCCGTGTCGTCGTCATAGTCGGCTGCTGCTTGCACACCCGCGCCGCCGAGAACCGGGGCGCCTGCCCTACCCTCATCCGCAAACACCGGACCCATGCGGTAAAGCTTGCCGATCAAGCTGACAGGCAACCCGCTGACGTCGGTCATCCATTGCAGAACTTGCTCCGGCACCGGATTGCCCTGCATTGCCCGGTGCAAATCAGGCATCGCCACGAGCATGCCGGGGTGGCACTGGCGCAGAAAACGCTCAAGTGCCGCGCCATTCTCGACGAAAGGTGAAAAGAGCAGGCACACCAGTTGAGCCTCGCTCAGGCCAAGGTTTTTTTGAGCCTCGGCCGTTGCCAGCACGCGCTGCTCGGCCAATGTCGCCGGATTGCCGAACGCCTCCACCGCTTGTTCGCACAAACGTTCCGCCAGTTGTTTGCGCCGCATCATCACCAAGGCCCGTTGCAGGTATTCGGCGACACCCGTCTCGTAGTCGCGGTCGTGCACGAAGCAAGATTGCAAACCCCGCATGTGTGCAGAGATAGAAAGGCTGACGTACTCGTTGTCGCGGAGCTGAGCCGCCAGTTCGTCAGGTTGAAAACCGAGAAACTCTGTGAGTAGCGGCCAACGCTCTTCCAGGTTGCTGACCAGCATGTCGTGAATGTCGATGTACGTGGTGCGACGACAGGCCTCAAATCGTTCGGCCGGACGCCACGCAACCTGGTCATGCTCAGCATAAAAAGCGCGGTAGCAGTCGCAGCCCAGTTCATCGAGCAGCGCGAAAAGCGCCTCGTAGCCGGTTTCGTGGTGGTTTGAGGTCTTGAGCCCGGCCTTGGCGGCAGCACGTTTCAACCCGTCGAGAAACTGCTTCTGCTGACGAGGTGAGTCGCTGCTGATCAATGCATCGACACCGCTGTCCCAGCGAGCTATTTGCCCATAGAACTCGCCGGTGGCCAGATACCCGTCGTCCCACAGATCAAGCGGCCCGTTCCTGGCGCGACGATGGCCCACCATCAAGAGATTGAGCCGATTCGACTCACGGCCGCCTTCGGAAATCGGCGTCAGGTGGTTGAACGGCAGGACTTCCCGGTTATCAACCATCAACACTTCGACCCGAGGATCGTCGTAGAGGAACAAGGCGCTGTAGCTGCGATGGATGTTTTCCAGGGCCGCAGGGCTTGCGTCGTTCAAACGCAAGGATGCCACTCGCAACTGGAATGTCGCGGGTGCCCGGCCGGCGATACTCAGTTGTGCCGCGCGCAGCAGCGCCAGGGTGTAGCAACTGTCGCGGGACCCGGACTGAATCGCCAAGACCTTGTAGTCGCCAATACGCTCCATGCCCCCGGCGGCCACCACCAATCGCTGAATCATCAGCTGCAATGCCGTGCGTTCGGCGCGCGAGAAGAAACTCAGCAATCGCTGCAGCACTTGCTGATAGACATAGTTCATCGCTTGGTCATGGATATTGGTCATCTTTATTTACCTGATGCTTGTAAGTTCGATATCGCGCCAACAACGACACGCATTGCGCAATGGGTTGCTTGCCACGATTGAAGTACTGGACGCTATTGCCAAATGCTAGCACTTAAGCTTTTAGTAATTATTTGAAATAACTAGAAGTCTCCCCTGCTCCCGCCAGAGACAGGTGGCCGCCAACCCCTGTAGCGCCGGCCTCTTGCGGCTGCGAGCGACATCCTAGGAAATGTCCGACAGCGTCCCACAGACAATTAGCACAAGAAATAGAGAAAGAAGTCACCCATGTTTTTTTGGCAACTGCGCAACGACGAACTATTGGTCGGATATGTATTAACAGTGAGTATTGAAAAGTATCAGCCTGACAACCAGCCATGACTCATTCCTTGAGATGAAAGTAATCATTCAATTATCAAGGCTTATATGATGATTAGAAGATACAGATTGAGAGCAAAAACCAGTTCAGTTGCTGAACTGACCCATTGATGGGGCAATGGGACGTCTCATTTTGGCAGGTGCTGAAAACAGAAGAGTCCGTGGGTACGGACTCTTGCAGAGGGGCTTATTTGAAGGGCTTATGCAGGTTCAACCTGGAGGGCGACCCGTTCGCGGCATGGGCATTCGTCCATGTAGCGGTGTGCTTCGACAAACTCGGCAAACGGGAAGACCCGAGTCTTGAGCGGCAGCAGCACACGGTCGGCGGTCATCTGGTTGATGTCGCGCAAAGCGCGTTGCAGTGCGACCTGGTCCTGGATGATGCCCAGTTCAGGCTTGCCGGTGAAATTGCCGATGCAGTGCACAAAGAACTGAATGTTCTTCTGGAACGCTGCGCAGGCCGGGAACGGCGTCTGGTTGCCGCCTTGCAGGCCGTAAAGCACCAGGCTGCCGCGAGGTGCAAGCACATCGCCAAGCAACGACATCTGTGGACCGCCGAGACCGTCGAACACAACGTCCACGCCACGGTTGTCGGTGATCTTGTTGATCTGCATCAGCAGATCCTGTTCTTCGGTGACGATGACTTTCTCGGCACCCAGGGACAGCAGATTCTCACGTTCTTCCGCAGTCTTGGTCGCGGCAATGACCCGGATACCCAGCGCCTTGCCCAGTTGTACAAAGGACGGACCGGCGCAGTGACTGGCGTCGGTCACCAGGGCGAATTGACCGGGTTTGACCCGTGCCAGATCGACATAAGCGAAGTAAGCGATCAGCAGCGGCGTGTAATGCACGCTGGCTTCGATCGGGCTGAGCACGTCCGGGTAACGGGTAAGTGCCGAGCGCGGCAGAACGATCTGTTCGCCGTAGACCGGATAATCGTTGGGGCTTTCAGCCGGGAAGCTGGCGACCTTGTCGCCGACTGCCAGATCATCGACGCCCTCGCCGACCGCCGTCACGACACCGGACATTTCATGGCCAAGGCCTGAAGGCAGACGAGCGTGGGACGATGCCAGGTTCTGGCGCCAGAGAATGTCGTACCAGCTGATGCCAATCGCCTCGACGCGCACCTGCACTTCGCCCGGCGCAGGGAGAGCGGCCGCATGCTCTTCGCATTTGAGCACCTCGGCTGGACCAAACTTGTGAAAACGGATCGTGCGGGACATCGCAAACCTCGTCAAAGAAACCTCTAATGCCCTGAACTCTATCTGGGCTTTCTACCCAAGACTATCAGTGGCTATTAATAGTCGACATGCCTGTCATTGATTCCGCAGCGCCGGTGACATCGTCAAATGCCGTGAAAACCGAAGCATCCTTTTCAGGAAAACTGAATTACTCGGTGCAGAGTAGCAGCCTTTCCCCTTAATATTCACGCCGGCCATTGTTCTCATATGGCCGCTCTCGTCAAGCTTGATGACTCTGCCAGGACTCCAGATGAATCGTAATGACCTGCGTCGTGTCGACCTGAACCTGTTGATCGTTTTCGAAACATTGATGCACGAACGCAGCGTGACCCGCGCTGCGGAGAAATTGTTCCTCGGCCAGCCGGCCATCAGTGCGGCCCTCTCGCGCCTGCGCGGGCTGTTCGATGATCCGTTGTTCGTGCGTACCGGCCGCAGCATGGAACCGTCCGCCCGGGCGGTGGAAATCTTCGCCCTGCTCTCGCCTGCACTGGATTCGATTTCCACCGCGGTCAGTCGTGCGGCGGAATTCGACCCGGCCACCAGCACCGCAGTGTTTCGCATCGGTCTGTCGGACGATGTCGAGTTCGCGTTGCTGCCGATGCTGCTCAAACGCCTGCGCGCCGAATCTCCGGGGATCGTGCTGGTGGTGCGTCGGGCCAACTACATCCTGATGCCGAGCCTGCTGGCCTCGGGCGAGATTTCCATCGGCGTCAGCTACACCGCCGACCTGCCGGCCAACGCCAAGCGCAAGGTGCTGCGCCGCAGCATGCCGAAGCTGTTGCGGGCCGACACGGTGCCGGGGCCATTGAGCCTGGATGATTTCTGTGCACGGCCTCATGCGCTGGTGTCGTTCGCCGGTGACCTGAGCGGCTTTATAGATGAAGAGCTGGAGAAACTGGGGCGCAAACGACATGTGGTGCTCGCGGTGCCGCAGTTCAACGGACTCAGCACGCTCATCAGCGGGACCGATATCGTCGCGACCGTGCCCGATTACACGGCTGAAGCGTTGACGGCGGCCGGTGGTGTGCGGGCTGAAGACCCGCCGTTGCCGGTGCGCAGTTTTGAATTGCACATGGCCTGGCGTGGGTCGCAGGATAATGATCCGGGCGAGCGTTGGTTAAGGTCGCGGATTCAGATGTTCTTTGGTGATCCGGACAGTCTTGCTTGATCCTGATTTAGCATGCGGGCTTCTGGCCCTATCGCGAGCAAGCTCGCTCCCACATTGGAATGCATTACCCTGTGGGAGCGAGCTTGCTCGCGATAGGCCGCAACGCGGTCTCAATCTGAACCTTTGCATTCTCCGCAACACTGAATTGTCATCAATCTAATTGATAGCCGCCTAACGAAAGGTGCACGCTAGAGAGCTTGCATCGGACTTATATCATTCCGAATGATAGTTACCTTTGCCTCATTCGATTCGTGCGATACAACCTCGCCGAGCATCATCCGTCCATTCTCAATACATTGGCGGATGCATCCATGGAACAATCACTCAAACATTTACGCTTCCCGTTGGCCCTGTTGGCCGTACTGGTGATGAGCGCCTGCGGCAAGACTCCGGACACGGCCGCCACTATGCCCGCAGCCAAGGTCAGCGTGGCCAAGGTACTGGAACAACCGGTCAATGAATGGGACGAATTCACCGGGCGTCTCGAAGCGCCGGAAACCGTAGAAATTCGTCCACGGGTCTCTGGCCAGATCGATGAAGTGGCCTTCACTGAAGGCGCTTTGGTCAAGAAAGGCGATCTGTTGTTCCAGATCGACCCGCGTCCATTCCAGGCCGAGGTTCGCCGCCTTGAAGCCCTGGTTGCCCAATCCCGCGCCAACGCCACCCGCAGCGAAAACGAATCCCAGCGCGGCGAACGTCTGCGCACCAGCAACGCGATCTCCGCCGAGCTGGCCGACTCGCGCACCAGCGCGGCTCAAGAAGCCCGCGCCGCCGTCGGAGCCCTCCAGGCACAACTGGACCTGGCCAAACTGAACCTGAGCTTCACCCGTGTCACCGCGCCGATCAGTGGTCGCGTCAGCCGTGCGGAGATCACCGCCGGCAACCTGGTGACCGCCGATACCACCGCGCTGACCAGTGTGGTGTCCACCGACAAGGTCTACGCCTACTTCGACGCTGACGAGCGTGTGTTCCTCAAATACACCCAGCTCGCTCGCCAGGGCAAACGCGGTGCTACCACGCCGGTTTACCTCGGCCTCTCCAACGAAGACGGCAACCCGCACCAGGGCGTGATGAACTTCGTCGACAACCAGGTCAACCCGAAAACCGGCACCATCCGCGGTCGTGCCGTGTTCGACAACAGCGACGGCGCCTACACCCCAGGCCTGTATGCACGCTTGAAACTGGTCGGCAGCGGCACCTACTCCGCCGTGCTGATCAACGACGAAGCGGTCGGTACCGATCTGGGTAAAAAGTTCGTGCTGGTGATGGATGCCGACAACAAAACGGTTTACCGCTCGGTCGAGCTCGGTCCGAAGATCGAAGGTTTGCGCATCGTGCGCAGCGGCCTGAGCAAGGACGACACCGTCATCGTCAAGGGTCTGCAACGGGTTCGCCCTGGTTCGCCGGTCACGCCAGAAGTGATCCCGATGGCCAGTGAACAAACCCTCGCGGCACTCGCACAACAACGACAAGCGCTGGAAGCCAGCAACCTGCCCCAAGTCGCACCTGCCAAGGTCGCGCCGGGTTCGGTTGTGAAACTGGCTGCTGCGACACCACGCGGTTAAGGGATCACTACGATGAATTTTTCCCAATTCTTCATTTCACGGCCGATCTTTGCAGCGGTACTGTCGCTGCTGATCCTGATCGCCGGCGCCATCTCGCTGTTCCAGTTGCCGATCAGTGAATACCCGGAAGTGGTTCCGCCGACCGTTGTGGTCCGCGCCAACTTCCCGGGTGCCAACCCAAAAGTCATCGGTGAAACCGTGGCTGCTCCACTGGAGCAAGCCATCACCGGCGTCGAGAACATGCTGTACATGTCCTCGCAGTCCACCGCTGACGGCAAGATCACCCTGACCATTACCTTTGCGCTGGGCACTGACCTGGACAACGCACAGGTGCAGGTGCAGAACCGTGTGACCCGGACCGAGCCGAAACTTCCAGAAGAAGTGACGCGCATCGGTATCACCGTGGACAAGGCTTCGCCCGACCTGACCATGGTTGTGCACTTGACCTCGCCGGACAAACGCTACGACATGCTCTACCTGTCCAACTACGCCTTGCTCAACATCAAGGATGAGCTGGCGCGTCTGGGCGGTGTCGGTGACGTGCAACTGTTCGGCATGGGCGATTACTCGCTGCGTGTCTGGCTCGATCCGAACAAGACCGCTTCGCGCAACCTGACCGCTACTGACGTCGTGACCGCAATTCGTGAACAGAACCGTCAGGTGGCTGCCGGTGCGTTGGGTGCTCCGCCTGCGCCGAATGCCACAGCCTTCCAGCTCTCGGTCAACACGCAAGGTCGTCTGGTTTCTGAAGAAGAGTTCGAGAACATCATCGTTCGCTCCGGCGAAAACGGTGAAATCACTCGCCTGAAAGACATCGCTCGGATTGAGTTGGGTTCCAGCCAATACGCCTTGCGTTCGCTGCTGAACAACCAGCCGGCGGTGGCGATCCCCATCTTCCAGCGCCCTGGTTCCAACGCGATCGAAATCTCCAACGAAGTGCGCGACAAGATGGCGGAGCTGAAAAAGAGCTTCCCGGAAGGCATGGACTTCAGCATCGTCTATGACCCGACGATCTTCGTGCGCGGCTCCATCGAGGCGGTGGTTCACACCCTCTTCGAAGCACTGATCCTCGTTGTTCTGGTGGTGATCCTGTTCCTGCAAACCTGGCGCGCCTCGATCATTCCGTTGGTGGCGGTGCCGGTTTCGCTGATCGGTACGTTTGCGGTGATGCACCTGTTCGGCTTCTCGCTGAACGCCCTGTCATTGTTCGGATTGGTACTGGCCATCGGTATCGTGGTGGACGACGCCATCGTGGTGGTGGAAAACGTCGAGCGAAACATTGGACTCGGATTGACGCCGGTCGAAGCAACCAAACGGGCCATGCGTGAAGTGACCGGTCCGATCATCGCGACGGCGCTGGTGCTGTGTGCGGTGTTTATCCCGGCGGCGTTCATCTCCGGCTTGACCGGGCAGTTCTATAAACAATTCGCCCTGACCATTGCGATCTCGACCGTGATCTCGGCGTTCAACTCGCTGACGCTGTCGCCTGCGCTGGCTGCGGTGTTGCTCAAAAGCCATGACGCACCGAAGGACCGTTTCTCCAAGGTCCTCGACAAGATCTTTGGTGGCTGGCTGTTCCGTCCGTTCAACCGTTTCTTTGACAAGGCCAGCCATGGTTATGTCGGCACTGTAGGCCGGGTTATCCGCAGCAGCGGCATTGCCCTGCTGTTGTACGCAGGCCTGATGGTGTTGACGTTCTTCGGTTTCTCCAGCACTCCGACCGGTTTCGTACCCGGCCAGGACAAGCAATACCTGGTGGCCTTCGCGCAACTGCCGGACGCCTCGAGCCTGGATCGTACCGAAGACGTGATCAAACGTATGTCCGACCTCGCCCTGAAACAGCCAGGCGTGGAAAGTGCGGTGGCCTTCCCGGGCCTGTCGATCAACGGTTTCACCAACAGCCCTAACGCCGGCATCGTGTTTGTGACCCTGAAACCGTTCGACCAGCGTAAAGACCCGAGCATGTCCGCCGGTGCGATTGCCGGTGCGTTGAACGGCCAGTACGCCGGGATTCAGGAAGCCTACATGGCGATCTTCCCGCCGCCGCCGGTACAAGGCCTGGGCACCATCGGTGGTTTCCGCCTGCAGATCGAAGACCGGGGCAACCTGGGCTACGACGAGCTGTACAAAGAAACCATGAACATCATCACCAAGAGCCATAACGTGCCGGAACTGGCCGCTCTGTTCACTAGCTACACCGTGAACGTGCCGCAAGTCGATGCGGCTATCGACCGGGAAAAAGCCAAGACCCACGGCGTGGCCGTCAGCGACATCTTCGACACCCTGCAGATCTACCTGGGTTCGCTGTATGCCAACGACTTCAACCGCTTCGGCCGTACCTACCAGGTCAACGTTCAGGCTGAACAGCAGTTCCGTCTCGAACCGGACCAGATCGGTCAGCTGAAAGTGCGTAACAACAAAGGCGAGATGATCCCGCTGGCGACCTTCATCAAGGTCAGCGACACCTCGGGCCCGGACCGCGTGATGCACTACAACGGCTTCATCACCGCTGAAATCAACGGTGCAGCAGCCCCCGGCTACAGCTCCGGCCAGGCCGAAAAAGCCATCGAGAAACTGCTCAAGGAAGAACTTCCGAACGGCATGACCTACGAATGGACCGACCTGACTTACCAGCAGATTCTGTCCGGTAACACCGCGCTGTTCGTGTTCCCGCTCTGCGTACTGCTGGCGTTCCTGGTACTCGCGGCTCAATACGAAAGCTGGAGCCTGCCACTGGCGGTGATCCTGATCGTACCGATGACTCTGCTGTCGGCCATCACCGGTGTGATTGCTTCGGGAGGCGACAACAACATCTTCACTCAGATCGGCTTGATCGTACTGGTGGGACTTGCCTGTAAGAACGCGATCCTGATCGTCGAGTTTGCCAAGGACAAACAGCAGGACGAAGGCCTCAGCCCGCTCGCCGCGGTACTGGAAGCTTGCCGTCTGCGTCTGCGGCCGATCCTGATGACTTCCTTCGCGTTCATCATGGGTGTTGTGCCTCTGGTGTTCTCCAGCGGTGCCGGTGCCGAAATGCGTCATGCCATGGGCGTGGCGGTGTTCTCCGGGATGCTCGGGGTGACCTTCTTCGGTCTGTTGCTGACGCCAGTGTTTTACGTGTTGATTCGTAACTTTGTGGAGCGCGGTGAAAAGCGCAAAGCGGCCAAGGCCCTGAAACTGGAGGCGCAACAATGAGCCTGAAAGCCTTCCTGCCGAGTCTTCTGGTACTGGCCCTGAGTGCCTGTGCCGTCGGCCCGGACTACAAGACCCCAGCCACTGAGCCGGCCAACATCACGACCGCCACCGATGGCAGCGCCGGTCAGAAGAACTTCGACCGCTCGCGCTTCGAAGGCATCTGGTGGCAGCAGTTCGAAGATCCGACCCTCAACCAGTTGGTGACTCAATCGCTGCAAGGCAACCGTGATTTGCG
The DNA here is from genome assembly GCF_001424925.1 of Pseudomonas sp. Root329. Lineage (NCBI taxonomy): Bacteria > Pseudomonadati > Pseudomonadota > Gammaproteobacteria > Pseudomonadales > Pseudomonadaceae > Pseudomonas > Pseudomonas sp. Root329. The sequence continues at coordinate 44,597 of NZ_LMCV01000030.1, forward strand.
CGTAGCCTTCGCTCGCTGGAAAGCGGCGCGGGCAATTCGCGATGACGTCAGCAATGACGCCATGCCAACCATCACCAGCCGCGCCAGCAGTGACCTGGCCAAAGGTCAGATTCCGGGCCAGACCACCAAACGGGTCAATAGCGAACGCTACGACCTGGGCCTGGACATGGCGTGGGAGATCGACCTGTTTGGCCGTATCCAGCGCAACCTGGAATCTGCCGACGCCGAACAGCAAGCGCTCGAAGCCGACCTGTACCAACTGCAAGTCTCGATGATTGCCGAACTGGTGGACGCCTACGGTCAACTGCGTGGTGCGCAGCTGCGGGAAAAGATCGCCCTGGCCAACCTGAACAACCAGCAGGAATCGAGCAAGATCACCGTCAGCCTGCGTGATGCCGGCGTCGGCGATCAGCTCGATGTGGTCCGCGCCGATGCACGCCTGGCGTCCGTCGAAGCCAGCGTGCCGCAATTGCAGGCTGAACAGGTTCGGGAGAAAAACCGCATCGCCACTCTGTTGGGTGAGCGGCCGGACAAGCTGACCGTCGACCTGAGTCCCAAAGACTTGCCGGCGATCGCCAAGGCCCTGCCGATCGGTGATCCGGGTGAACTGCTGCAACGTCGCCCGGACATTCTCAGCGCCGAGCGCAAACTGGCCTCCGCCACCGCCCGTATCGGCGTGGCCAAGGCTGATTTGTTCCCACGGGTCAGCCTCAGCGGTTTCCTTGGCTTCACCGCCGGACGTGGTTCGCAAATCGGTTCCTCGGCGGCTAACGCCTGGGCACTGGGCCCAAGCATTACCTGGGCCGCGTTCGACCTTGGCAGCGTGCGCGCCCGTCTACGTGGTGCCGATGCTGATGCCGAAGGCGCCCTGGCGACCTACGAGCAGCAAGTGCTGCTGGCGTTGGAAGAATCGGAAAACGCCTTTAGCGACTACGGCAAACGTCAACAGCGCTTGATCTCGCTGATTCGTCAGAGCGAATCCAGCCGCGCCGCGGCCGACCTGGCCGAAATTCGCTACCGCGAAGGCACGGCGGACTTCCTCGTCCTGCTCGACGCCCAGCGTGAGCGTCTGGCGGCTGAGGACACTCAGGCCCAGGCCGAGGTCGAACTGTATCGCGGGATTGTCGCGATTTACAAAGCCCTGGGCGGTGGCTGGCAACCAGAGACGGTCGCCAGCAAGTAAAGTTTTAACGAGCTCCTTTGGTTGGTCGCAACCAGCCAATTCCTTTGCCCTGCGCCTCATTCGGTCGCGGGGCTTTTTTTTGCCTGCGCACCGTGCTGGAAGCAATTACAGAACCTGTGGGAGCGGGCTTGCTCGCGAAGAGGCCGGTACATCCAATGGATATTCTGCGGCAGACACACCGCATTCGCGAGCAAGTCGGATCGCCGCACCGCCGCTCCCACAGGGGGTTAGCGGTGTTCTTGGGTATTGCGGTTTTCCAGGACTGTGACGGTGGCCGTGGTCCCGGCACGCAGTCGGTTTTTGGCCGCGTAATCGGCGTCGATCTGTATCCGCACCGGCACCCGCTGCGCCAGTTTGACCCAAGTGTAACTGGGGTTGATGTTGGCCAGCAGGCGACCGCCGGGCAGGTTCTCCCGGTCGGAAATGGCGAAGGCAATGCTTTGTACAGTGCCACCGAAGGTTTCGCCGCTCATCAATTCGATCCTGACCCGGTCGCCCTCCTCGATTCGCGGCAGTTTGGTTTCTTCAAAATAGCCACTGACATAAAACGAATCGCTGTCCACCAGCGCCAACAGCGCGCCACCGGCCGCGGCATAGTCACCCTGACGGGTCAGCAGGTTGGTGACGTACCCAGTGACGGGCGCTTCGACCCGCGTGCGCTGCAAGTCCAGTTCGGCCTGGGTCAATGCGGCAATGGCCAATTGCACGTTGGCCTGGGCCAAACCGAGGTTGGCTTGGTTGCGCAATAACTCGGCCTGCGCCACCGCCACTTCCGTGCTGGATTTCTCCCATTCTTCGCCAGAAATCGCAAACCGCTGCTTGAGCGTGCGACGTCGGCGCTCTTCACTCTGACGCTGGCGGAGCAACGCTTCACTGGCGACAATCGTTGCCTCGGACTGGCCAAGGGTGGCTTTTGCCACTTCCACCGAACGCTTGGCATGCTCAACCGCCAGGACATAGCGCGCCGGATCGATTTCCAGCAGCAACTGGCCTTTCTCCACATGCTGGTTGTCCTGCACGCCCAGGCCAACGATGCGCCCCGAGACATCGGCGGACAAGGTCACCACATCGGCACGCACCCGTGCATCTCGTGTCCAGGGCGCGCGGGTGTAATGTTCCCAGGCAAACCAGCCGAGAACAAAGGCCAGCAACACCACCGCCACCGTCGCAAGTCGGGCAAGGATCTTCTTCAAAGCATCAAGCTCCCATGACCAGAATCAGCGTTGCGCAAACGCAGGCGTACAACGCGCCTTCGAACAAGGCTTCATGCCAGACGAACCGCAACACGCCAATGCGGCGCAAGATCCAGTCCAGCACCAGGTAAATCGGTAGCGCCAGCAGTAACGCCTGGGCAATCGGCGGCAAGTAGACGCCACCCAACTCAAAATCAATGGGCAAGGGTCGGCACTCCTTCCGTTTCTGCGGGTTGAAAGTATTTGCGATGTCGCTCCAGAAACGACACCACGATCAACAACGCCACGCGCATCCTGAAGACCGACCACAGGTGTTCATGAACGTCTAAATGGAGGTCGTCCATTTCGTCGCCCAAGACACGCAGATTTCCGAGCAGCTGTTCAAGGTCAATCCCGGGCCGCCCGGCGATCAATCGTCCGGTCTCACGGACAGCAGCGAGCAAACGATTTTGCTGTTCAGTACTGAGCAACGTGTTGCTTCGCCCCTGTTGTCTGAGCTGGTTCAACGCCACACCCAGTGCCATGCACCCGAGGCTGACTTCGAACAGCTCGCTGGATTGCTTGTCGTTGGTGGCCGGCAACAGTCCCAACATCATGGTCAGGCGATCGACCATGCGGCTTTCAAACGCAAATTGCTGCTCATCGGTGGCCGGCGTCTTCAGCAAAGCGTAGACCTGCTCACAGTTTTCATTGAACAGCCGGCGTATTCGCAAAACGGGCCTGAACGGGAAGATCAAGGCATAGACACTGAGCGCCAGCGCGGCTGCGCAGATATAAGAACCGGCAAACTCGAACCACTGAATGGCACTGTTTTGGCCGATTTCTGTGTTTTGCGGGCCCAACAACAGCATTGTCGTTAGTCCAAGACCAATGCCTGTGCCCGTGGTTGGCGGACTGGACAACCCCACCGCGACGGCATACAGCAATGGGGTTAACAACAAGGCGAGTAACTCGAAGTCACTGATCATCGGTATCAGCAGGAACAGATACAGCGCTGATACCCCCAAGGCCAGACCCAGCCCTCTGGCAAAGCTTTGGCTGGCCAGCAACGGCCGGGGAAAAGTCGCCATCAGCGAACAGAGAATTCCCGCCACGATCATCCCGCCGCGCGCCCCGTCCCAACCGGTCTCGATCCAGATCAGGCCGGCCACCAGCAACGCGGTAAATGCGCGGATCGCGTTCATCGCCGCCAGCGTGAAGTCCAGGTGCAGCGGATTGTCCTGGCCGCGAAACATGCTGCTGGCCGCACGCCCGTCCTGGATTGCGTCGCTCAGTTCGAGAATCTGACCGAGCTGCTCCAGCATCCGCGCCTGTTCCCAGCGCAGTGCCCAGGCCAGTGAACGCAAGGTGGCTGGCATCGTCTCGGTGAGTTGTTCGGCCTTGTAGGCCTGATCATCAAAACGCTGTTGCAGCGCCGTAAAATGGTGCCGCGCTTCGGTCGATAACGAGCGACCTTGCAGGGCCAATTCATCGAGAAAGACCAGCTCTTCGGCGCGTAATCGCTGTATCTCCTCCGGCAAGGCACCTTTCCAGCGCTCGGCAAGCAGCTCCCGCTGGTGACGCAAAGCCGTCAGCCGCGACGTCAACAACACCAGCTGATTACCCAGCAACTGCACCAACTCATTGGCGCTGCGCAACCGGGGCGCATCGAAATACAAATGCCGACGTACCCCCTCCAGGGCGCTGATCGCGCCGAGTAGTTGCATCTGCCTCCGATGGAAATCGGCCTCGCTTTCCTCGGTTCGAATGACGGCAGCAGCGTGGGTCGCGAGCAGCTTGATGACCTGATCGATCTTGGCGAAGTAATCCCGGGCCACCGCTTCCGGCCGCGCAGTGAGCAGGCTGACCACGCACACGCAAGCCACCGCCAATAGCGTCTCGGTCACGCGGGTGACGGCGAGAAGGAACGTACCGTCCTGATCGGGTACCGCCAGCAGTGCCACGACCACCGCCGTGTACCCGCTCAACACAAACGCCTGGGAACTGGTGTAGCGCAACAAGGTGCCGCCGGCGGTACACAGCGCCAGCCACAAGGCCAGGGTGAGGATGAAAGGCAGGGGCGCCTGGGGAAAGATCGCCATGATCACCACCGCCACGACCGCCCCGAGCGTGGTGCCGATGACCTGGCCGAAACTCCGGGCCAAGGCCATGCCGCCCAATGGCTGGCTGACGATGACCACCGCCATGATCGACCACTTGGGCTGCTCAAGGTCGAACAGGAACGCCAGATACAACGTCAGCAGCCCGGCCGCGATGGTCCGCAGGGCGAACAACGCCACGCCGGGCCCGGGGTTGAGTATCGCTTTGAAGTACTGAAGCAGCGGTTGCATGGGAGCGCTCATCGAGTCATCTCCAGCAAGCGTAGTCACTGCCAACGCGCCTCGACGGGTTTCAATGTCGACGCAACCTGTAGGCAAAATCATTGAAAAGCCAGACTGCCTTGAATCGACTGACTTACGTAATGAACTGAGTCTGGGTTTGACTCACAGCCTTGCCTGACCGAAGCTGGCACCTTTGCAACAGCTTGCCAGCTCCCGGATTCCTGCATGCCCCAGTCCCGCCGCTATCTGATCATCAGCCTCTGCGTCCTGTTTGCCATCGGCCTTGCCTGGTTTTCCCTGCGCAGCACAACCCCCGCCGTGCCGGAGGCGATCAAGCGTGGCTACACCGAGGCGCTGAATCAGGCGCGCGCGGGCCAACCGGGCGCCGCGCGGGTCCTCTACCAGCAACTGGGCCGCCCCGACATATCGCCCAAACGCCGCGTCTGGTTACATGCCGAACTGCCCAACTACCCCAGCTCCGTGGCCTTGAAACTGGCGGATGCGGACTTGCAGCATGAATCGCCGGACGTGCGCATTGCGGCGATCAAAAGCATCAGCGGTCTGGTGCCCAGCGGTCAGCGCAGCCTGCTGCTGGGCCCGTTACTCGATGACAGCGAACAGCGTGTCCGCTATGCCGCCGTGAACGCCTTGCTGGGGCTGTCGCCGGACGATCTCGGCTTGTACTTCGGGCCGCTGGAGCAAGCCATCGATGCCTGGGAACAGGACCTGAAGAGTCAGCCGGAAAGCGCCGACAACCAATATCAACTGGCTCGGCTGCATCTGCACAATGCCGAATTGAAAGAGGCGCAGCAGGCACTGCAGAACACCTTGCGTCTTGCGCCCGGCAACCTGCCCGCGCTGGTGATGCAAATCGACGTGCTGGATCGCCTGGGCCAAAACGATGCTGCCCGGCAACTGTTGGCCAAGCAGCTGAAGGCTCAGCCCGATTCAGCCTACCTGCAACATGCCCTGGGACTCTGGCTGTTGCATCACGGGCAAAGTGAATTCGCCCTGCTCGGCCTTTCCAAAGCCGTGGAACTGGAACCGGACAACAAGGATTACCGCTACGACCTGGCCACCACGCTTCACGATGAACAGGAGCTGGAAGCGGCGCAGAAACAGTTGCAGGAGATCGTTCAGCGCCACCCGGCCGACCGGAAAGCCCGGGTATTGTTGATCAATTACTGGAAAGAAAGCGGCCAGCTTCAGAACGTGCAGATTCTGCTGGCGCAACTTGAACAACTCAATCCCGACGACCCGGCCTTGCAGCAAGGGCTTTAACAACAGCAAAAATTTCGTTGAACTCGTCGTCTCGGCCAAGGGTCAAGAGAACAGGCAGTCCATTCAGGCACTTACGGCCTGCTGCCTCGCTTCCCCTAGTCATGAGAGGGCATTTTTTGTCTACATCAAACGAGTTGATCAGTGCAAAAGCCGCCACCGGCATCGAAGGTCTGGATGACATCCTGGCCGGTGGTTTGTCCCGCGGGCATGTGTTTTTACTGGAGGGTGAACCCGGTACCGGCAAAACCACCGTCGCTTTGCATTTCCTGTTGGCCGGCGCCCGAGCCGGCGAGCGCTCGTTGTACATCACGTTGTCGGAAACCGAGCGAGAGTTGCGACAGGGTGCGTTGTCCCATGGTTGGGAGCTGGATGAGAACATCCACATCTTCGAGCTGACGCCCCCGGAAAGCCTGCTCAATGCCGAGCATCAGCAGAGCTTGTTGTATTCCTCGGACCTTGAGCTGGGCGAAGCCACCAAGCAGATTTTCGAAGTGGTCGAACGGGTCAAGCCGACCCGCGTGGTGCTCGACAGTCTTTCCGAGATCCGCCTGCTGGCCCAAAGCTCACTGCGCTACCGTCGCCAGATCCTCGCGATCAAACATTACTTCGTGCGCTATGACGCCACGGTGGTGTTGCTGGACGACCTGACCACCGAATCCCTCGACAAAACCGTGCACAGTGTGGCCCACGGCGTGATTCGCCTTGAGGAACTGACGCCCAATTATGGCGCCGAGCGTCGGCGGATCCGTGTGGTGAAGTACCGGGGCCAGAAGTACCGAGGCGGGTTTCACGACTTCACGATCATGGGCGACGGCGTGCATGTTTTTCCGCGCCTGGTGGCCGCCGAACATCGCGGTCGCTACATCCGCCAGCAGTTGACCAGCGGCATCAAGGAAATGGATGCCTTGCTCGGTGGCGGGATCGAGACCGGGTCCAGCACGTTGATCCTCGGCCCGGCCGGTACCGGCAAATCGCTGATCTCGATGATCTTCGCCGCTGCCGCCGTGGCCCGTGGCGAAAAAGCCGCGCTGTTTATTTTCGATGAAGAGCTCGGTTTGTTGTTCGAGCGCATGAAGAACATCGGCATAGACCTCCAGGCGCTGCAAGACACCGGCAACCTGCTGATCGAGCAAGTGGACGCGGCCGAGTTGTCCCCCGGAGAGTTTTCCTATCGGGTTCGTCGCTGCGTCGATGAGCGAAACATCAAGACCGTGGTGATCGACAGCATCAACGGTTATCAGGCGGCGATGCCCGAGGAAAACGCCTTGGTACTGCACATGCACGAGTTGCTGCTGTACCTCAATCGCCAAGGTGCCGCGACCTTCATGACCGTCGCCCAGCATGGGCTGGTCGGTGACATGCAAGCCCCCGTGGACATCACCTATCTGGCCGACACGGTCATCCTGCTGCGCTACTTCGAAGCACTGGGCAAGGTTCGCCGGGCGATCTCGATCATCAAGAAACGCACGGGCAGCCATGAATCGACCATTCGTGAGTACCGCATCAGCGCTCAGGGCATGACCATTGGTGAACCGCTGGATGCCTTTCAGGGGGTATTGCGCGGTGTCCCGACCTATCTGGGTGCCAGCAAACCCTTGCTTGAGGAAGGAAACCCGTGATTGCCCAGGAAGCGATGTCCGAGCGCGCGATCATTCTCGCGCCGCTGGGTCGCGACAGCCAGATTGCGCTGATGATGCTCAATGAAGCCGGTTACGACGGGGTAATTACTCGGGACCTGGTGGCGTTATGCCGCGAGCTTGAGCAAGGGGCAGGATTGCTGTTGATCTCTTCCGAGGCCTTGTTGGGCGGTGATCTTGAACCGCTGCTCGGCCTGATCGAGCAACAACCGGCCTGGTCGGATCTCCCGATTGTATTGATGACCTACCATGGCGGCCCCGAACAAAACCCGGCGTCGCGCTACGGCCCACAGTTGGGGAACGTGACCTTTCTTGAGCGCCCTTTTCACCCGGTTACGTTGATCAGTCTGGTGACCACCGCGTTGCGCGGACGTCGACGACAGTACGAAGCCAGGGACCGGCTGATCGATCTGAGTCAAAGCGAACTGCGGTTGCAAAACACCCTCGAAACCCTCGAACAGCAGGTCGAGGAACGCACCGCCCAGCTGCGACACAATGAAGAAGCCCTGCGCCAATCGCAGAAGATGGAAGCGGTCGGCCAGCTCACCGGCGGCATTGCCCACGACTTCAACAACATGCTGACCGGCATCATCGGCAGCCTGGAGCTGCTGCGCCGACGTCTGGCCCGTGGGCGCACCGACGATCTGGACAGTCTTATCGACCTGGGCGTGACCTCAGCCAACCGCGCGGCAGGCCTGACCCACCGTCTGCTGGCGTTCTCCCGGCGTCAGTCGCTGGACTCCAAACCCGTGGAGATGAACACCCTGGTGGTCTCCATGGGCGAGTTGCTTCAGCGCAGCATCAACGAAACCATTCAGCTGGACATGCAGCTGAACGAGCAACTCTGGGTGGCCGAGGCCGATCCCAATCAACTGGAAAGCGCCCTGCTCAATCTGGTGATCAATGCTCGGGATGCGATGCCCGATGGCGGCAAACTGGTGGTGAAAACCAGCAATCGGTATCTGGACATTGGCTTCACCGAAACGCAGAGCAACCTTCAACCGGGTGATTACGTGGTGCTGAGTGTCACGGACACCGGGTGTGGCATGCCGCAAAGCACCATCAACCGGGCCTTTGATCCGTTCTTTACCACCAAGCCCATCGGCCAGGGCACAGGCCTTGGATTGTCGATGATTTATGGTTTCAGCAAACAATCGCGCGGCCACGTCTCCATTCACAGTGAAGTGGGAGAAGGCACCACGGTGAGTCTGTTTCTCCCGCGATTCGGCGGTGACCTGCCTCAGGACAGCCCGGTGGACATCCAGCACGCTCCGTTCGCACAGAATGGCGAAACGGTACTGATCGTCGAGGACGATCCGGCGGTGCGGGTGTTGGTCAGTACGGTGTTGAGTGATCTGGGCTATGCCTTCGTCGAGGCTGGCAATGCCGACAGCGCGGTGCCGATTCTAGATTCCGGGCAGCGCATCGATCTGTTGATCAGCGACGTTGGATTGCCCGGCATGAATGGCCGGCAACTGGCGGAAATCGGCCGGCAATACCGGCCGGACCTCAAGGTGTTGTTCATCACCGGCTACGCCGAACACGCGGCGGTGCGCGGTGGGTTCCTTGACCCCGGCATGCAGATGATCACCAAGCCGTTCACCTTCGACCTGCTGACGGCGAAGGTGCGGGAGATGATCCGGATCTGACGCGCCCCCTGCAGGAGCGTAATGCTGTTCACTTAAGGTCGGGGTTTCCAGGTACACATGCGTAGCTAGGGGGCGGTGGATCAAGGGTCGACCTGTTTTTTTGTGTGTATATCCGTTTCTGCGGTCACGGCGGCTATCGGTTTCGCTTTTACAGCGAGTCACTTGGAAAAGCGCCAAGTAACCAAGCGCTCTTGCCCCTTTCGTTCGGTGCCTCGCTGTGGCTCGGCATGCCCTCGCTCCGGTCCTGCTCCGTGGGCCCGCCGCCATCGGCCATCCATGGCCGGG
>NZ_LMCV01000031.1:0-52897 GCF_001424925.1 Pseudomonas sp. Root329
CGATGAAACCACCTATTTGAATGCTTTGAGGAAGCGTGGGTCACCGCTCCTCAAGAGTCTTGATTTAGGTTGACTGACTTCCTCAGGGCGTGAAGCGGACGGTCGAATCAGGCAGCTAACGGCCAGGAGTTGACGATAGACACTGGATCGCGAGGTGCCTAATCTAGACTTCGAAATCACTACAGGGAAAAGGATATGGCAGGAGGGAACATCATTTGCGGTACGTTCCAAAGTGCCGACAAGTCGGGGTCAGCCTTGGAGGCAGTGTTAGATGCACTCCCTTTGCAGGCTCGCGAACTGGTCGAAAATGTTAAACAGCAACTCGACACAGCAGACTTTGTCCTCATAGATGTCGATCAAGCGAAAAGCTTGCTTCCATTTTTACAGGTCTACCAGGCGCAACTGATCGCCGAGATCGGGCACGATGATTGGGCTCGGGCAACGCAGGAGGAGGAATCTTCGCTTGAACCGGTTGCTGCCAAGTGGGGATCGGGCAAGGGATGGAGACTTTACTGCGTGCGAGATCTCGTAGGCGCTTGTGAAAATGCGTTGGTAGAGATGGAACCTGTTTGCATAGCGTTTAGTTAACTACATCCAGCCGGTCGCATGCCCGGCCTTGGGTACAGGCTGTTTGAAAATACAGACACTGCTTTGAGACCCACGCTTCTAGGTAAAGCCTGTCCGGTTTTTCGCGGTTAACGGACGCAAAAATTGGATAAAAACGGAAATTTCGTTCTCTTTTTGAGCCGTCGCGCAGCTCTCAAAAAGGTTTTCACACAGCCTGGACCCAAAGCTGACATGAGGCAATGGATGCTCTTGGCGAATAGCCGTGATTAAGCAAGCAGCGTAATCTTTCGGCCTTCCTGCACATTGAGGCTAGCGACAGATGACGGATCAGCTTTGCGTTGTATTCATTCCGGCGCTTTCGGTGGTTTTGCAAAGCGCCGAAACGAACAAAGGTTCGCCACTCACAGAGTCCGAAGTACTCAAGATCCGTGACCAAGCGACGTGTGTTGCAGTTCCATTCGACGTCGCCCTCGATATGGAGAACGAACGTGGTCTCCGGGACTTAGTTGCAGAGGACTGCTGGAATGAATGGCAACGACTACGGCTCTCAATGAAGAAATGAGCCTTCTGATTTGCACCGACACCCATTCAGATGATGCAGTTTTCAGCTGCCCATTGCTGCCGTAATGATCGGCAGCTAGTGGCCGCTTTCTGCCTGTCACGACCGGTTGAATCCACAACCCAAAGCGGTCAGTCGTGACAGGTAAAAAGCGACCGAGTGGAGTCGTTCGCTTCTCGCCACGCTCGACTGGGTGCCACACGCCGTCTGGGGTGTACCTGGGCTTTTCCGTTGCGTCTGTGACTGTCGGCTGCCGACTCGCTGAATCGGCTCTCGACAGCCCCCGCGCTCAGCAGGGCCTGCCGGGGATACATATTCGGGCGGGGCCTTAAGCGCGCTCGCCGGTAACCTGAATTTGCTGCCTACCGTTGACATCTGGCATGGTCAAAAACAAGTACGTACGTTTCTTATACTCGGAAATCTCAACCGATTTTCCGGCCACCTTCGCTTGATTGAACCCAAGGGTGATGAGCTGCCCAAGCTGATTCAAATCTGGAAACCTCTCGTCAGGGGCAATTCGTAACCGACACTCGACACCGATAATATTTCCGCCAGTAACGAACCCCCCGCATGGCCACCTCATCCAGTTGAAATCGAACGGCATTGGTGATTAATTGACTCGCTTTTTCCCTGGAGGAGAGTAATGCGCATATTTGAGATTTCACCACGTGAATCGATAGGCCCCGCCTGTCTCGGGGCGTCCCGGGAAGCGGCGAGGGAGGCTCTGGCCAACAGCGGATTTGCCCTTGAAGACTCCTATGGTCGCAGTGATTACTTTTGCGCCGCCTGTATCCAATTGGAGTACAGCCTCGAAGGTTTCGTCCAGTTCATCGGTGTCTCCGGCAGCTCTGAGATCAGCTTCACGTATAAAGGAATCGATGTTTTTTCCACCGCTGCGACAGAATTATTTTCTTTTGTGGCTGCGGCGGACGACTCCGGCCCGCATGTGTTCGACCGGTATGAATACTGTTTTCCGAACCAAATTCTTACACTTTGGGACGCCGACGAACAATACGATCGTCAAGGCGGAGAAGAACGTGAGGTGTGGGGGCAGATCGGAATTGGTAGCGAGGAATATGTCGCGACAGTTGAGGGTCTTCATCAGTAGCGATAAGGTGCCACGAAGGACCGGTCTTGGCCGATAGTTGTAGGTCACGAAGGGCCGCTACTGACCAACGTGGTCGATGACCCGAAAGAAACACCAGGCAACGCCAAACTCAAACACCCCATCCCTCCCGCACAGCCCTTCGAATGCCTTCCAGCAACATCGCAAATGCCGGGTTGTCATTGTTCTCGCGCCAGATCAGATGCAGCTCGCTCTGCACACCTTCGCCCAGATCGATATCGCGAAACACCACGTTCTTGAACACCACGCTGGTGGCGCAGCGAGGCACCAGGGCCAGGCCCATTCCGGCGTTGACCAACGCCAGGATGGTCAACGATGAGCCGAGCCATTGCACGTATTCCGGGGCGACGCGGGCAGAGCGGAGCATGCCGGTCAGCAGTTCGTTGAACGGCGGGTAGGCGGCGTGGGAGTACATTAGGAACGGTTGTGCATCGAGGTCTTTGACCGACACGGTTTCTGCGCTCGCTAGCCGATGACGGCTCGGCACCGCCAATACAAACGGTTCACGCACCAGGCATTCGGTGGCGTATCCCGGTTCCAGCAACGGTGCTCGAACGATGCCCAGATCGATACGCCGCGCGCGCAGCGCTTCATGCTGCTGGTAGGTGTTCATCTCCGTCAGGTCGATTTTCACATGCGGCTGTTTGAGCCGTGCTTCGGCGATGACCTTGGGCAGGAATTCATACACCGCGCTGCCGACGAAGCTGATGTTGACCGAGCCGATGTCGCCCTCGGCAAAACGGCGGGCGGTGACGGCGGCTTGCTGGGCGCGCTCCAGCAGGTTCTGCGCTTCGATGAAGAAGGCGCGGCCGGCGGCGGTCAGGGCGACGCTGCGGGTGGTGCGGGTGAACAGCTCGACGCCTAGGTGATGTTCCAGCAGTTGAATCTGTCGGCTGAGGGGCGGTTGGGTCATGTTCAACCGTTCGGCGGCACGGCGGAAATTCAGTTCGGTCGCCACGGTGGTGAAGCAGCGCAGTTGAGTCAGTTCGAACATTGATCTAATCCAGGTATCAATCGAATGCCAAGTTAGATTAGACGGGATCAATACCTGCGTCCATCATCGGCCTGTCCCTAAAAAAACAATGATTGGGAGTTGCCCCTTGAATACCGTCCAGAGTCCGCCGGACCCGAATGTACTCGCCCGCGCCGCGGCCAAGGTGAAGCGCCATGTGCTGCCGCTGTTCGTGGTGATGTTCATCGTCAACTACATCGACCGCGTCAACATCGGCTTCGTGCGCAGCCACATGGAAACCGACCTTGGCATTGGCGCGGCAGCCTACGGCCTGGGCGCCGGGTTGTTCTTTATCGGTTACGCGATCTTCGAAGTCCCCTCTAACATGCTGCTGCAACGCTACGGCGCTCGCGCCTGGCTGACGCGCATCATGTTCACCTGGGGCGCGGCGGCGATGGCCATGGCGTTTGTGCGCGGCGAAACCAGCTTCTATGTGCTGCGTTTTGTCCTCGGTGCAGCCGAAGCAGGCTTCTTTCCCGGCATCATTTACTACTTCACCCAATGGCTGCCGTCGACTGAGCGCGGCAAAGCCATGGCGATTTTCCTCAGCGGTTCGGCCATTGCCTCGGTGATCTCCGGTCCTGTCTCCGGCGCGCTGTTGAATGTCAGCGGTTTCAGCCTGCATGGCTGGCAGTGGATGTTCTTGATCGAAGGCTTTGCCTCGATCGTGCTCTGTGGGTTCGTGTGGTTCTGGCTGCAATCCCATCCGCGGGAGGCGAAATGGCTGAGCGCCGAAGAAAAGGACGCACTGGTTGACGCCATCGCGCTGGAACAACAGGCCCGCGAAGCCACACAGACCGTCAAGCCGTCGATGTTCAAGTTGCTGGCCGACAAGCAGATCGCGCTGTTCTGCTTCATCTACTTTTCCATCGCCCTGACCATCTACGGCGCCACGTTCTGGCTGCCGAGCATGATCAAGAAAATGGGCAACCTCGGCGACTTCCAGGTGGGCCTGTTCAACTCGATTCCGTGGATCATTTCGATCATCGCGATGTATGGCTTCGCCGCCATGGCCAGCAAATGGAAACACCAGCAAGCCTGGGTGGCGTTGACCCTGGTGATCGCCGCGTTCGGCATGTTCATGTCCACCACCGGCGGGCCGATCTTCGCCTTCGTCGCCATCTGTTTTGCCGCCATTGGTTTCAAGGCCGCCTCGGCATTGTTCTGGCCGATTCCGCAAGGTTATCTGGACGCTCGCATCGCCGCCGCGGTGATCGCCCTGATCAATTCCATCGGCAATCTCGGCGGTTTCGTCGCCCCGACGGCGTTTGGTTTCCTGGAGCAAAAAACCGGCTCCATCGAAGGCGGTCTCTACGGTTTGGCGGCCACGTCACTGGTCGCGGCCGTGGTGATCTTTTTCGCCCGCACTGCACCGCGTGGCGATGCGCTCCGCGCGCTGACCGACAAACCTGCCATCGACACGGCAGCCAAAAAATCCATCCGTCATCAAGCCTTGAGTTCAGGTTCAAAGGGAGCAGCTTCTTGAAAATCAAACGAGTCACCGTCACCCCAATCGCCTTCCGTGATCCGCCGCTGCTCAACGCCAGTGGTATCCACGAACCCTTTGCGCTGCGCTCGATCATCGAGATTGAAAGCGACAACGGCTACATTGGCCTGGGTGAAAGCTACGGCGACGCCCCGGCGCTTTTGATCCAGCAGCAACTGCAAGACCAGTTGATCGGCCTCGACCCGTTCAACCTCAATCAGCTGCGCCGCATCGTGCAGGCCACGGTGGCTGCGAACAAACCGGCGAGTATCGCCGGTGCGGAACTGGCGCCGGGCTCCCATGCCAGCAAAGCGGTGAGCAACGCGTATTCGGCGTTCGAAGTGGCGTTCCTGGATTTGCAGGCGCACTCGTTGAACGTGCCGTTGGTGGACTTGCTGGGCGGTGCGATTCGCGACGAGATTCCATTCAGTGCCTACCTGTTCTTCAAGTACGCCCAGCATGTCGATTCACCCTACAAACCCGACAGTTGGGGTGAAGCGCTGAACGAGGAACAGATCGTCGCCCAGGCGCGGCGCATGATCGAGGCCAACGGTTTCAAGAGCATCAAGCTCAAGGCCGGCACGCTGCCACCGGAGCATGAAGTGTCGTGCATCAAGGCGCTGAAAAAGGCTTTCCCCGGTTACCCGTTGCGCATCGACCCGAACGGCAACTGGTCGCTGGAAACCTCGATCCGCATGGCCGAACTGCTGGGCGATGACCTGCAATATTACGAAGACCCGACGCCGGGCCTCGACGGCATGTCCGAACTGCACAAGCGCACCGGCCTGCCGCTGGCGACCAACATGGTGGTCACCGATTTTGATGAGTTTCGCCGCAGCGTCGCGTTGAACAGCGTGCAGATCGTCCTCGCCGACCACCATTACTGGGGCGGCCTGCGCGACACCCAGGCGCTGGCGAAAATGTGCGACACCTTCGGCCTTGGCGTGTCGATGCATTCCAACTCGCACTTGGGCATCAGCCTGATGGCGATGGCCCATGTCGCCGCCGCGGTGCCCAATCTGGATTACGCCTGCGACACGCATTACCCGTGGCAGGAACCGGATGAAGAAGTGATCAAGGGTGGCAAAATACCCATCGTCGATGGCTGCGTGAAAATCACTCGAGCGCCCGGATTGGGTCTGGAGCTGGATCACGATCAACTGGGCAAGCTGCACGACCAGTACCTGACGTGCGGCATTCGTCAGCGCGATGACGTGAAACAGATGCAGCGTTACAAACCGGAGTGGAAGGCGGTCAAACCGCGTTTTTGATCAGGTGAGCTGTGCCTCCCCGGAGTATTGAAAAGTCATGGCAAACCGAAGGAGCGATCCTTGACCTATGCTGATGGCTTTTCAACGAGCCGGTTTCGGCGGGGGCATAGATGGATCTTCGGTGTGAAGTAGCGGTTCTCGGCATGGGCGCAATGGGCGCCGCCACCCTGTATCAACTGGCGAAATCCGGCGTCAAGGTGGTGGGTGTCGACCGCCACCATCCTCCCCACGATCAAGGTTCAAGCCATGGCGATACGCGCATCACCCGGCTCTCGGTCGGGGAAGGCGCCGAGTATCTGCCCATCGTCCGCAACGCTCACCGAATCTGGCGCGAGCTCGAAGCGCTGTCCGGTGAGTCATTGTTCGAGCAGTGTGGTGTGCTGGTCATGACCTCCAGCCCCACGTATGACGCTGACGATGAACGTGACTTCACCCACAGCACCCTTCATCTCGCGAACACCTATGACATCGAGCATGAGGTGTTGTCGGCGGGACAGATTCGTCAGCGATTTCCGCAGTTTTCACCGGTGCTGGACACGGCAGTCGGTTATTTCGAACCGGGCGGCGGTTATCTCCGGCCCGAACGCTGCATCGCGGTACAACTCAGGCACGCCGAGGAACTGGGCGCGACGCTGCTGAAGGGCGAAACCGTCATGCAAATCACCTCGGACGAGCAGGGCGTCACCGTCATTACCGATCAGCGAACCCTCCTCGCCGACAAGGTCGTGATCAGCGCCGGCATGTGGTCGCAGGGCTTGCTCGGCGAGCCTTTCGACCGGTTGCTGCGGGTGTGTCGTCAGAAACTGTTCTGGTTCGAACTGGAGGAGAACGCCCGATTCGCACCGCTGTCACCGACCTTTATTTGTACTCACGGGCCAGGCGATGAAGACTCTGTCTATGGTTTCCCACCGTTGCCCGGCGAGGGCAGCCTGAAGGTCGGCACCGAGCAATACAGCGAAGAAACTTCACCCGACACGCTGGACAGAACCGTCAGCGACGCCGAAGCACGCGAGATGTTCGACACCCATGTGCGCGGCAAGATTGCGGGCGTCAGCTCGCGGGTCGTCAAATCGGCGGTGTGTGCCTACACCGTCACACCGGACGGCAATTTCATCATCGACGAGCACCCGTCGCTGAAAAATACCTTGGTGGTGTCCGCCTGTTCGGGGCATGGTTTCAAGCATTCCGCTGCGCTGGGGGAAGCGCTGGCGCAGTGGTGCGTGCGGGGCAGCAGTGACCTGGACTTGTCGGCGTTTTCGTTGAAGCGGTTTGAGGGCGTTATTG
This sequence comes from Pseudomonas sp. Root329, assembly GCF_001424925.1. Lineage (NCBI taxonomy): Bacteria > Pseudomonadati > Pseudomonadota > Gammaproteobacteria > Pseudomonadales > Pseudomonadaceae > Pseudomonas > Pseudomonas sp. Root329. The sequence goes on from NZ_LMCV01000031.1 coordinate 7,306, forward strand.
AGTGAGTGCAGTGCACAGGCGCTCGATCTGCGCCAGCTCCCAGGTGCTGAGCAAACTGACCGGGTCGGTGCCGTAACGTTGCCAACTGTCGAGCACGCCCTCGCGACCGTCCGGGCTTTGGCAACGCTGGCAGTGGCGCAGGCGAGTGCCGTCGAAGTCGAGGGTCAGGCGCCAGCCCTCGATATCGATTTGTACCTGGCCGGGCTCGGGTTGTTCGTCGAGGCGCTTTAGAAGCCGAACTTCCAGCGCGGCGTCGCGCAATTGCTGGTAAACCTCGCGGGCGGTCAGGGGCGGCACTGATGTCTCCGGTGAAATCGTGGCAAGCGTAGATTCGGGGGGCACAGGATAGAGCGTGCGCTTGAAACTGTCAGCGGATAGCGGGCGCGCCGAATTTATTCGACGGTCTGCGGGCGCCGTGCAGGCTGTCCTTCTTCCTCTCGAAGCTCACGGCTCATGTCGTTGCAGCTTTGCGACCAGTCTGTCAGCCACGTCGGCATCGGCGGCGACTGTTCAGCCAAGCCCAGTTCCCGGGCGTATTCGCCAGGTGGAACGGTGCCTTTGGCAGAGCGGAACAGACCCCGCATCACCACGACACCGACCACGCGTCCCTTGCTCACGAAGCGGTGCTCCATAAAGCTCCACTTGTCGTCCCAGCCAAGCATCCTGGTGTGAATCTCGAACGCCTCGAACAGTTTCAGCTCACGCCGGAACTTGCCCCAGGTGTCCCCGACGATAGGAACGGCCTTATTACGCAGCGCCACCCGGAATGCACCGCAACGCAGCACGTAGTCCATGCGTCCGATATCGGCCAGGGTGAAATACCGGCCGTTGGTAACGTGTCGGTTGAGGTCGAGATCAAGCGGCCAGACGCGCATGTGGACGATGGTGGTGTCCAAGGCGTCAACGGGCTTGCGCCATGGACGACGAAACAGCATGAGGAAAAGTCGGAACCAGAGATTCATAAGTACGCCGATGATTGAATGACCGGTGCACTTTAGGGAGGAAGGATCGGGTAAGGTAGGTGCGCAAATGACTTTTTTCATGCGAAAAGCGCAATTGGATCATTTATGCACATCACGCTTTTACTGGCGGATCAATGTTCCGCCGCCAGCGCCACGATGGCCCTGGAAGTGCTCAGCGCCGCCAACCTGTTTGCAGACACTGCCGGCGCGCCTTTTGAAGTGGTCATCGCCTCGCTTGAGGGGGGTGATGTCGCCGCGTGGGGAGGGCAGATGTTGCGCGTGGACCTGTCCACCGGCGAGATCCCGCGAACCGACCTGGTGCTGATCCCCGGATTCCTCTTCACCTTGAAGGATGCCTTGCCGGCCTTTTCAGCTTATGGGCCGTGGCTGCGTCAACAGCATGCGCAGGGTGCCGTGGTGGCGTCGATGTGCACGGCGGCGTTCATGCTGGCCGAAACGGGCCTGCTGGATGGCGTTCGTGCTACCACGCACTGGGCCTTTGCAGACCTGTTTCGTCGTCGGTATGCCGAGGTCCGTCTGGAGGAGACGCAGATCCTCTGCGAGGACAATCGCGTGATCACGTGCGGGGGCGCGAGTGCCGCCATGGATCTTCTGCTGCACCTCGTGCGCCGGTTCGCCTCACTGGAACTGGCGCAAAAGTGCGGCAAATACTTGCTGGTCGACGCTGTGCGCAGCGAGCAATCGGTGTACGTCATGTGGTCATTGCCGAAGAACCATGGGGATGGCGACATCCTGCGGGTTCAACACTGGCTGGAGGAGCACTTCGAACAGCCGCTGCTGATTGATGACGTCGCCCAGCAATTCGGGTTCGGCGTCAGGAACTTCAAAAGGCGTTTCAAGAAGGCCACCGGTTACACGCCCATTACCTACCTGCAAACCCTGCGTCTGGAGAAGGCAAAGCAGCTTCTTGAGTCCACCCGCATGACACTCGACAGCATCACTTACGCCGTGGGCTACGAAGACGGTAATTCGTTCCGTAGACTGTTCCGCCAGCGCGTGGGTTTGCTGCCGGCGGCGTACAGGAAGAAGTTTCAATCGGGTGCGAGTTGATTGACTTGCGCCAAGCCACAGATGATTGGGAGCAGAACATGCAGAAAACCGCCGTACTCACCTTGGCCCTGGTGCTCAATGCTGGATTATTCGGCGCGCAAGCACACGCGGCCGGCGATGCTGAAGCGGGTGCGACACTGTTCAAGCGGATATGCGGTGGCTGCCATCAGGTCGGGGAGTCCGCGCGCGGTTCATTCGGGCCGCAGCTCAATGGCATTTTTGGACGCCCTTCGGGCAGCACCACGGATTACCAGTATTCCGATGCGATGAAATCCGCCGGTATCGTCTGGACCCGCGAAACACTGACCGCGTACCTGGAAGCTCCAAAAGAAGTGGTGCCCGGCACTCGCATGATTTTCTGGGGCCTCAGTGACCCGGAAAAGATCGACAACCTGTTGGCGTACCTTCAGACGTTTCAGCCGCAGTAGGACTTTGTGACGCTCGAAAGGCATTCGTTCGGCTCGGAACACCCGGTGGTTACGATCTGAATTACAATCCCCCCCTTTTTTCGGTGGGGAGCCGTTAATGGATGTTTTCGCGCTTCTGTATGACGGCCTGATGAAGTGGGTGATCGAGCCTGTCACGGATCAGTTTCTTGGCATTTTCGATCTGAACGGCCGCTTCAGCGTCGTGTTTCTCTGCGTGTCCTACAGCATCGCCTACACCCTGTACCGCTTCAGAAAATATCGCGGGCTGACCGACGCACGTTCTTTCTGGCAGTTCATCGGCGGGCACCGGGTTCATTTTCATCCCTCGGCGTTGCTGGATTACCGGTACTACTTCGTGCGGGCCATCCTGAAGGTCGCGCTGGTGCTGCCCATTGTTGGCCTGGTCGATCCGTACGTCCTGCGTTCCGGCGACTACATCTCGTTTTTCAACAATCTTTGGGGCGCGCGCGTGCAGGTGGGGGAGAACCTCTTACTTTCCTTGCTCTACGGGCTGGGCGTGTTTCTGGTGCAAGACTTCATCCATTACTGGGGCCATCGCGCCTTTCATTCCCGGTATCTGTGGGCGTTCCACAAAGTCCATCATTCCGCGCCCGTCCTGGTGCCGGCGACGGCTAGCCGGATTCACTTTGTGGAAAAAATGGTCGAGAGACTGACTGACACCGTCTTCCTCGGCGCTTTTGCCGGTGTCTTCTGGTACGCCTGTGGCGGGGAGATCAGCCGGTACACCTTGTTCGGCGTGACTTATATGGTCCTGATCCTCAATGCCTTGGCTGCCAATCTGCGTCACAGCCATGTCTGGCTGTCTTTCGGGCCTGTGGTCGAGCATGTACTGAACAGCCCGGCGCAACACCAGATTCATCACAGTGACGCGCCCCGACATTTCAACAAGAACTTCGGTATCAACCTGTCACTCTGGGACTGGATGTTCGGCACGCTCTACGTCACACACTCGACGCCCGAGCCTATTCAGTTCGGCACCGGCAAACAGGACCACGACCGTTACCTGACGCTCTATAGCCTGATCGTCACGCCCTTTGTGGACATCGCCCGCAAGATCTCCACGTTCAACCAGTGGACGGGATTGGAGCGTGTAAAGCTCCAATCCCGCCCTTTCTATTGTTGGCCAACCGGCAAGGGTGGGGTGCGAGGCGGGATCAATCGTTTTGACCCGATCGATTCGAACGCCGAAGCCAGGCGCAGCAGCGTCGAATCGTCATAGGCACGACCGGCGAATGTCAGCCCGACGGGCATGCCGATGTCGGGCATGACGCCCATCGGCACCGTGACCGTGGGAACGCCCAGGTGCCGGATGGCAAGATTGCCGTTGGCGACCCAGACGCCGTTACTCCACGCGATATCCGCAGACTTCGGATCGACATCGGCATTCGCCGGACCCACGTCGGCCACCGTAGGGAACAGCACCGCATCGAGCCCCAGCCGATCCATCCAGTGCTCAAGATCGATTCGACGCGTCTGTTCAAGTCCGCGCAGTCCGTCAGGCACTGTGGTGATCTGGTCCCACGGTGTGATGCCGCGCTTGGCCATCTTCACGTACTCGTCCATGCCTGCGGCAAGGTCGTCCTCCCGGTTGGGGAGAGTGCCCGGGTCGTGGGGGAAAATCAGCGGTCCGTCGACATCGGCCAGGCGGTTCAACTGAGGATCGCCATTGGCCCGCAGAAAATCATCGAACGCCCAGGCCGACAGGTCCCACAACTCATGATGCAGGAACTCTTTGGACACCAGGCCTCGCGTAAATACGGTCGGTGCACCCGGGCGATCACCCTCGCAATTGGAGACCAGCGGGAAATCGACTTCGATGACTTCGGCGCCAGCGGCTTCGAGTGCTTTGCGTGCCACTTCCCAGAGCCCGATCACGGAAGGACGGGTGATGATTCGCTGCCCTGTCGGACCACCGATGCCTGGCGTATCGCTCGTGCCCGCATCGGGATCCGCGTTGATGTACATGCGCGGAACACCAAAGCGCTTTCCTGCCAGTGCATCGGACTTCACGGCCAACTCGGCATAGGAAGCGGGGCGCACCGAGGCGACACTCGGAATCGGCACCCACGGTTGCATCCGCCACAGATCGCCACGGGTGTCGGGATCATCCGCCACCACCACGTCAAGGACCTCGAGCAGGTCGGCCATGGTTCTGGCAAACGGCACGACAACGTCCATCGTCGGCGTCAACGGCCAGTTGCCGCGCACCGAAATCACCCCGCGCGAAGGGGTGTAGGCGCACAGACCATTGTTCGATGCAGGGCCGCGTCCGCTCGACCAGGTTTCTTCCGCGAGGCCGAATGCCGCGAAGCTGGCGGCAGTTGCGGTACCGGCGCCGTTCGATGAACCCGAGGCGAAGGGAGCGGTGAGATAGTCAGCGTTGTATGGGCTTTCTGCACGGCCGTAGACCCCGCGCTGCATGCCGCCGTTTGCCATGGGTGGCATATTGGTTTTGCCCAGGCAGATCGCACCAGCAGCGCGAAGTCGTTCGATCGTGAACGCATCGCGATAAGCAATCAGGTTCGCGAAGGCGGGACTGCCGGAGGCGGCAGTGAGCCCCTTCACCAGGTAACTGTCCTTGGCCGTATAGGGAATGCCATCGAGCGGACCCAGCGTTTCGCCCTTGGCCCGACGGGCATCGGACGCCTGCGCCTCGTTCAGCGCCTCGGGGTTTAGAACCACCACCGCGTTGAGGGCGGTGGGCGTGTCGGGACCGTCGTAGGCATCGATCCTGGCGAGATAGGCCTGGACCAGCTCAACCGCAGTGGTTCGGCCTGACTCGAGCGCAGCACGCAGTTCGGCAATGGAAACTTCGGTGACCTCGATCATGCTGTTACCACCGTCTGCTGATGGGCGACGCGATGAATGTTGCCATCGCGCTGAATGTTGGGCTCAGGGACATCACTAATCTCAAAATGGGTATTCATCGGTGTTCTCGTTGCGCAGCTTTACGCGCTCTATTTAACACCAAGCAGGGAGCAGAGGCATCGCCCAAGGCGATGCAACGTCTTCAGGCTTTGCTGGCCGCCAGGTAAGCGCCAAGGCGTTGTCCCATTTGCTCGCCCAAGGCTTGCAGGCCACTCAAGGGACGGACCATCACTTCAAACTCGACGATTTTTCCTTGTTCATTGAAGCGAATCATGTCGATGCCCTTTAACGCTTTCCCGCCGACGTTGGCGCTGAACTCCAGGACAACGCTCAACCCGTCTGCGGTCGACAGTTCCCGGTGGTAGACAAAGTCCTCAAATACCTCGATGACCGTGTTGAGAATCATCGATACCACGGCCGCACCCGGGTAAGGCGTGTGAGCCATCGGGGAGCGGAATATCGCCTGTGGGTCCAACAAACCGGGCAAGGCGCTCAAGTCACCCTTGCTGATCATGTCGTGCCATTGGTTCAGGGATTCTGCGGCTTTGGGATGCAGTTTCAGTTCAGACATTTTCAACTCCTGTATTTTTGTTGTTTGGCAAACGCTTCGGTGTTGCTACTGAGCAGCGACGCACAGTTCCCCGGTGGCGCGGATCAGTGCCTGACCATGCAGACCGTCCTTGATCAGGCTGGATCGTTCTTTGGCTAGCCAGTCCGCGCATTGCGGGTCATTGCGATAGGGCGCGAAGGCGGCGTATTGCTGCAACAGGCGGTTTTGCAGCTCATCGAGCTGTGGCCGGATTTGATTGGCGAGGTCTGGCCGCGGCGTGTCAGGCGCCTTGCCAACCGCTCGCCATTGGGCCACCAGCCCGTATTGCACCAGCTTGTTGGCTTCAATCTGTGCGGCGATCAATTCGGCTATTTCGTCCGGGTCCAGTTTGCGCTCAACGGCCAGCTTCCTGGCGTTGGCGATGACTTGTGCTTCCCGGGCACTGTCCTGGATCGGTTTGCCACTGTCCCACTTGGTCAGCGCCACAAGATCAGCAATGCTCAGGCGTTCGTTCAACGTTACCAGCAGCGGTTGCAAGCTATCGGGTGCCGGGGAGGGCGCGCTGGCCTGTGCGCTGCTGGCGAGTAAACCGAGGACGGCGCAGGTCAGCAGTTGCGGTAAGCGTGGGGAGTGGAGCATGGGCAAACCTCATTGGGTACGGGACTCACAATCAGGTGTTATGTATCACAGGTGCGGCGGAGGCATTAAGCAGGGATCGATTTATTTTGTGCACGAAAAAGCCCGGCTTGTCAGGCCGGGCTTTTCGTTGAGTACTTCGGTAAAGCCATTCATTTATGCAGCGCGGTTTTCGATCAGACGGTCGGAACCACCTTCAGCGACGCGGTTCTCGATCAGACGATCTGAACCACCTTCAGCGACGCGGTTTTCGATCAGACGATCCGAACCACCTTCGGCAACACGTTTCTCGATCAGACGGTCGGAACCACCTTCAGCAACGCGGTTTTCGATCAGACGATCCGAACCACCTTCGGCAACACGTTTCTCGATCAGACGGTCGGAACCACCTTCAGCCACACGATTTTCGATCAAACGATCCGAACCACCCTCAGCCACACGACTTTCAATCAGACGATCCGAGCCGCCTTCAGCGACAACCGGGTGAGCAGAGGTAGCAGCGAAAGCGTTTACTGCAAAAACCGAGAAAGCGATGCTGAGAAGGATTTGGCGTTTCATGATGGTGTGCTCCGGGGTGTAGTTGTTGGGTATGGGGCTGATGTTACGCCGCGGATTTTTTATGAGAACTTCATTGAGGTGATGGTGACTATCGACGCCGGCAATGATCCTCCTGTCGTCGGCTCTACCGCTCAGCCAGAACCGCGGGGGTATGCTGGACCTCTCTGGTCGAGAGGATAAATCGATGCACGACTATTACGATTTGGGCACCTACAGCCGCCCTGTTACGACCCACTCGTCCCAGGCCCAGCGCTGGTTCGATCGTGGCTTGGTTTGGTGCTACGGCTACAACCACGACGAATCCATACGCTGTTTCCACAAGGCGATCGAACACGACCGCGATTGCGCGATGGCCTACTGGGGCATCGCTTACGCTTCGGGCCCCAACTACAACAAGCGTTGGGATGCCTTCATCGAACAGGAGTTGAAAGAGGCCGTGGCCCAGGCCCGACTGGCGACGCAAACCGCGCTGGCGCATATCGACGGCGCAACACCGGTGGAACAGGCGCTGATCCACACGCTGGAGCAACGCTACCAGGCCGACCAGGCCGACCAGGCCACCAGCCTCGACCAACTCTTCACCTGGAACGATGCCTACGCCGCGTCCATGCGCGATGTCTACAAAGCCTTTCCCGAAGATCCCGATGTCGTTGCGCTGTTTGCCGAAGCGTTGATCGACCGCACACCCTGGCAATTGTGGGACCTGAAAACCGGTAAACCGGCGCCGGGCGCCGACACGCTTGAAACGGTAGACGTACTGGAACGGGCGCTACGGCGGATGGAGCAGCACGGCGATGCGCCGCACCCCGGCGTGCTGCACATGTACGTCCACACCCTGGAAATGTCGCCCTACCCGGAACGGGCATTGCGCGCCGGCGATGTCCTGCGTGACCTGGTGCCGGATGCGGGACATTTGCGCCATATGCCGTCGCACATCGACGTGCTCTGCGGTGATTACCGTGGGGCCATGGTCACCAATAGCCGGGCAATCCTGGCCGACAGCAAGTACCTGGAACAGGAAGGACCAATCAACTTCTACACTCTGTATCGATGCCACAACTACCACTTCAAACTCTATTCGGCGATGTTCCTCGGGCAGTACCAACCGGCCCTGGAAGCCGCCAATCAACTGATGTCGACCATCAGGGAAGAACTGCTTCGCGTGGAGCAACCCCCCATGGCCGACTGGCTGGAAGGCTTCGTGTCGATGAAGGTGCATGTGCAGATTCGCTTCGGCAAATGGCAGGACATCCTCGCCACCCCGCTGCCGAACGACCAGGCGCTGTACTGCGTGACCACGGCGATGCTGCATTACGCCAGAGGCGTGGCGCATGCGGCCACCGGGTATATCGCCGCCGCAGAAGCCGAACAACGTCTCTTCCTCGACGCCTGGACCCGAGTGCCGGACACCCGCTACCTCTTCAACAATAAATGCACCGACATTCTGGCGGTTGCCGCCGGCATGCTGCGCGGGGAAATCGAGTACCGTAAAGGCAATTACGACGACGCCTTCGCCCACTTGCGCCAGGCACTGTCTCTGGACGACAACCTGCCTTACGACGAACCATGGGGCTGGATGCAACCGGTCAGGCATGCGTTGGGCGCGTTGCTTCTGGAGCAGGGCAGGGTAGAAGAAGCGTTGCAGGCCTATCGAGCCGATCTGGGACTGGACAACACACTGAGTCGTGCGTCCTGGCATCTGGACAATGTGTGGAGCCTGCACGGCTATGTGGAATGCCTGAAACGACTGGGTCTGGATGCCGAAGCTGCCGCCGCCCAGACCCGCCTTGCTCTGGCCATGGCCCGGGCGGATGTGGAGATTAAGGCCTCGTGTTTTTGCCGTGTTGGGGCGGGGTGTTGTCAGTGATGCACGAAAGCGCCGGAGATTGCCTATGGATCGCTTGTTTACGTTGTTGTCGCAGTTCGGCGTGTGCGCAAGCCTGTTTTACAACGGCAATCTTTGCGGCATGGCGTCATACGATGGCGCTGACCAGCGCGGGCATATTCACCTGCTGCGGGCAGGTAGCGTCACTTTGCAGGGGGTCGACCGGAAAGACTTGCTGCTCACCCAACCCAGTCTGATTTTTTTGCCGCGCCCGTTGTGGCTCTTTGAGGATGCTGAACGATTTAGCCAATCTGTTGCATCGACCGGTTGAATCCACAACCCAAAGTTATCGGTCGTACAGGATTTACAATCGGAGGCTCAGATGAACTGACCGGTAGCCTTCAAGACGGTGCATCCAAGGCGGCCACGTCGAACAGGCAATTCAATCGCGACCTGAGCAAACACGGCTAGGCGCGGGCACGCCGGTATAGTCGACTCTATTGCCTACCGTATTTCCCGGAGCCTCCATCCAGTGTCTGACTTGCTGAGCAACGCCGCCTACACAAAACGCTTCGACCTGGTGCTCGCCTACATCGACGCCAATCTCGGAGGTGACTTGTCCGTGAAGATGTTGAGCCAAGTCGCGAATTTTTCGGCGTTTCACTTCCATCGACAATTCACCGCGTTCGTGGGCGTGCCGGTTTCACGTTATGTACAACTGATGCGACTACGACGCGCGGCGCATTGCTTGTCTTCCCTCTCGGATTACTCGGTGCTGGACGCCGCTTTCGGTGCGGGTTTCGAAAGCCCCGAAGCATTTTCCAGGGCGTTCAGGCGGGCGTTCGGTACGACGCCGAGTGCATTCAGGAAGCAACCGAATTGGCAGGTCTGGAGTGCGGTGTTCACCATCCCTCATTTTTCCAGGAGCATCATCATGCAGATACGAATTGTGGAGTTTCGTGAAGTCAGGGTTGCAGCATTAGAGCATTGCGGAGCGCCGGGGCTCATTAATGAGAGCGTGCGTAAATTTATCGAGTGGCGCATGCAGAGCGGACAGTCGCCGGTGGCATCAAGTCGCAGCTTTGGTATTCCTTTCGGCAACCCCGATACAACCCCGGCCGAAGAGTTCCGGTTTGCAATCTGCGGCGAGATTCACGAGGCGGTAGCAGCGAATGAGTTCGGCGTGACCGAGAGGGTTATCCCTGGCGGGCGCTGCGTCGTGGTGCGTCACGTGGGCTCGACGGATCACATCGGCGAATCGATCTATCCGATCTATCGCGACTGGCTCCCTACCAGCGGCGAGGAGCTTCGAGACCAGCCGCTGTTCTTCGATTATCTAAGCATTTTCCCCGAGACACCGCAGGATCAATGGCAGACCGATATTTATGTGCCTTTGCAATAGCGGACAGGTCGCTGCTGGTTTGAAACGATCGTCGTTGAGTTCATCGTTGTAAGCTGCCTCTCGCCAAGGGGTAGCTATTGGCCGATTCTATTGAAAAAGTCGACCATGGTTTCCACGGCAGAAAAGTACGCGCTTGAGATTGAAATCTTTTCTATGAGCAGAGGGTTCCAGGCTCAGATTCCGCGTAGCTGCGCGCAAAAAAGGCGTTTTCAGCAACCAGAATGCGGGCAGTCTGGAAGGACCGACTTTTTCAACACAATCGGCCGATTTCAGCCCTTCAGAAAGAGCGGCTATTTGATCTGAAACAGGCGTGAAATCGTGATCAGAGCTTTCTCCCCGTCAGCCTCATAGAGGCCAAACAAGGACGCTTGGTCGGTGAGGCGATGCAGACGGAAATAGTGATAGAAGGCTTGACCCAGGCGCTGCTTCTCGAACCTTCCCTGGTTCCAAAGGCCGAAAAATTCGTTATAGGCAGCCTCCTCGATTTCCAGCCCCGGTGTGCTGTCCATTTGAACCTCACTTGATGGTGAACTCTGGCGGATCCTGCCAACCGTGGAAGCAACCTACCGACTATGAGCAACCGCTGCCTGTTGCTCGGTATCTACACGAACAAAAACGGAGTCTCCAATAGCCGTCAGCACATCCCCCGCGTAGACCTCGCAGATGACGCGAGTTTTGCGTCCGACTTCACCTTCGACTTTCGCGCGCAGGGTCAGCGGTACACCCATCGGTGTCGGTTTGAGGAACTTGATGCCAAGGTTGCCAGTGACGCAATTGATGCGGGGGAGGCTTGCGACTTCGCGGTGCTCCGTACGGTAGTGATAAGCCATCGCCGTCCAGTTTGAATGGCAGTCAACCAGCATCGCTATCAGCCCGCCGTAAACCAGATCCGGCCAGCCGCAATACTTGGCGTCAGGCACGTGTTCGGCCATGACGTGCACGCCGTCCTCATGCCAGACGCTCTTGATGTGAAGCCCGTGCGGATTACTGCTGCCGCAGCCGTAACAAACGCCTTCAGGTGCGGCGGTGTCTTGCAGGGAGGTGTCGAGCCTGGACATACGGTGGTCATCCTCAAAAATGTGAACAAAATCTGTCGAATTTTAACGCTGCAATCGGGCCGCGGTCACTCGGGCAACCCGGCCAGCCGCAGTCCATCCGCGAACCGCGCGAGATCCTCGGGCCGTTGGATGGGCAGCCAGTCTTTCAGGTTGGAGACGCGCAACGAGGGTTCCAGCTCGTGCAGGCGCTGTATCGCCTGCTTCGCTTTGTCCATTTGCCCGGTGAGCGCATGACTGGCCGCCATCAGGGCAACCGAGGGCAGGAGGGTGGGCAGGTTCCCCAGCGCCTTCTCCGCCCAGGTCGAAGCGGCGTCGTAGCGCCCGGCGAAGAAATACGCGAGTGCCATTCCCACCTGCATCCGGAACATTTCCGGGTCCAGCGGACTCAAGCGAACGGCATGGGTCAAATGCTCAATCGCTTCGTCTGTTTCACCGCGCAGTGCGCGCAGGATACCGCCCAGGAACCAGGCGGGGGCGAGGTTGGGATTGAGCAGGCGTGCCCTGTCGAGCAGGGCAATGCCGCCATCGACATCGCCAGCGAGATGGGCAAGCGCATGTCCGCCTCGCGTCAGCGCCACCGCATCATCCCGGCCGAGTGCCACCGCCAGCCGCGCAAGCCGTATGCCTTCGGCGATCTCTTGAGTCCGATCGATCATCCAGCCATTCAACTTGCGCCAGAAATGGCACCAGGATGCCATGCCATAGGCCGATGAAAATTCCGGGTCGAGCTCGATGGCCTTGTAGAACAACGGCAGCGCCACCTCGATGGCTTCCCGGGTGCCGCTGTGCAGTTTTGCCATGCCGCGCAGGTAATAGTCGTAGGCGTCCAGGCTTTCCGTCGGTTTACGCTTGGCGCGTTCGATTTCCGCACGCTCCAGCTGCGGCGCGATGGCGCCGACGACACTTCCGGCAATTTGATCCTGCAGTTCAAAGATGTCGTCGAGCGTGCCTTCGAAGCGTTCCGCCCAGATATGCGTCCCGTTTGTTGCGTCGATGAGCTGCCCGGTGATGCGTACCTTGTTTCCGGACTTGCGCACGCTACCTTCGAGCACGTAGCGCACGCCGAGCTCCTGGCCGATGCCCTTGATGTCCACCGCGCGGCCCTTGTAGGTGAAGCTCGAATTGCGCGCGATGACGAACAACCAACGGATACGCGACAGGGCGGCGATGATGTCCTCGACCATGCCGTCGGCGAAATATTCCTGCTCCGGATCACCGCTCAGGTTGTGGAAGGGCAGGACGGTAATGGAGGGTTTGTCCGGGAGGACGAGCGAGAAGGGAGGTGTTTGCTTCGGGTCCACGGGCGCGATTTCGCCGGTGCCTGGCCCGTCAGGCTGTCGTGCTCCGCCGATCTCGCCGACCTTGATCTCGCCGACGAAGCGGTAGCCCTTGCGGGCGACCGTGCGCACCAGTCGTTGTTCTTCGCCGCTATCGCCGATGGCCTTGCGCACCGCATTGATGTGGCTGGTGATCGTCGATTCCGAAACGATCCGACCGCACCACACCGTCTTGAGCAGGTCGTCCTTGCTGACGACGCGATCGCGGTTGCTGACGAGCTGCAGCAATAAGTCGAAAACTTGCGGCCCGATGTCCACGACGTGTCCGCGCAAGGTGAGCTCCCTGCGCTCCTGATCGAGCACGTAGTCTTCAAACACGAATGGCAAAGTGAGGTTCCCCTGGCGAAGCGCCCTCAACTCCGTGTTCCAGGCGACTGGCGATTAGTATTTGAAATTGATGATACGGCAGCGCTAAACCCGCCGCACCGTCCGCAGCAATGACGACGTCGGGCCGCGGCCTCTTTGGACGTAAAACCAAGCGTTCATGGAGGGAAACCCACAGCAGGCACAAGGACTTCGCTGACGCGCGCAGGCAATCTCCCTTTACACCGACGCAATGGTTGCAGTCGACACGTGGAGAAAGCCCATGAAGATCGTCGTCATCGGAGGCTCCGGCCTCATCGGATCGAAACTTGTGAACAACCTCCGCGAGCGCGGTCATGACGTGCTCGCAGCCAGCCCCAGCACGGGCGTAAACAGCATCACCCGCGAGGGTTTGGCCCAGGCGATGGATGGTGCTGACATCGTCGTCGACGTGGCGAACGCGCCGTCGTGGGAGGACCAGGCCGTCCTCGAATTCTTCGAAACGTCGAGCCGTAACGTGCTGGCCGCCGAAGCCGCCGCCGGGGTTCGCCATCACGTTGCCCTGTCGATTGTCGGGAGCGAACGGCTTCCCGAGAACGGCTATTTCCGGGCCAAGGTCGCGCAGGAAAACCTGATCAAGGCATCCGGCATTCCTTACTCCATCTTGCGTGCCACGCAGTTCTTCGAATTTGTCGGCGGCATTGCCGATTCGTTTGCCGTCGGCGAAGAGCTGTGCGTTTCGCCGGCGCTGATCCAGCCGTTGGCGTCCGACGACGTGGTGGCGGCGCTCACCGACGTCGTGCTGGCAGCACCGCTCAATGGCACGGTCGAAGTCGCGGGGCCCGAGGCCATGCCGCTAGACGAGCTGATCAGGCGCTTTCTGCGGGCCACTCAGGATACTCGCCAGGTCGTACCGGACGTACACGCGCGCTACTACGGCGCCGTGCTTGACGATCAATCGCTGACCCCCGGCAAGAACCCGCGTCTGGGCGCGATCCGCTTCGAAGACTGGCTCAGTCAGTCGACGGCCGGGTAACAGGCCGCGACGTCACAACTCACACCAAGAAGGAGATTTGTCATGTTTACCCGATACCTCTTGGCCGCTGCCTTTGCAGTGCTGTCGATCAGCGCAGCGTCGGCCGCTGAGCCGCCTGCCGGCAAGGTGACGGTCGTGTTTGACCGTCCCATTCCCAACATCCCTGGCAAGAGCATGAAGGGCGTAGTCGTCGAGTATGGGCCGGGCGCTGCGTCGCCGTCCCACACCCATCCGAAAACGGCCTTCATTTATGCAACGGTCCTGGAGGGCTCGTTTCGCATCAAAGTCAAAGGCCAGCCGGAAAAGATTTACAAGGTCGGCGAAAACTTTGTAGAGGAGCCGGGCTCCGTACACGAAGTCAGCGCCAACGCCAGCGACACCCAACCCGCACGCCTGTTGGCCGTGTTCGTCCTCGACACCGATGAAAAGACGCTCGTTACACCGATCAAAAAGTGAGCCGATGACGCGCTCATGAATGCTCGACAGCCGGGCGGCAGGCCACTGCCGCCCGTGGCTGCTGTAGTCCCAGGCATTGAACAGGAAATGACAACATGAACTCGCTTCAGGACAAGGCCGCCATTGCCACCGGCGCAAGCGCCGAGATCCCTGTCGTGGTGGTGCGGCAAAGCAAGAGAAAGAAGATCGGCATCCTGCTGTGCATCGGTGCCGTGGTGGTCCTGGCTGGCGGATGGGCCCTGGCGCTTTCGAGCGGTGCGACTTCCACCGACAACGCTTACGTGCGCGGCGACGTCACGTCGCTCGCCGCAAAGGTTGCCGGCTATGTCACTGCGGTAGAGGTCGAGGACAACCAAACCGTCCGGGCCGGTGACGTCCTGTTCCGTATCGATGATCGGGACTACCGCGCACGGCTGGCGCAAGCCGTGGCCAATGTCAGCGCTGCCCAGGCTCGCCTGACCCATGTCGACGCGCAAACCCAGCTTCAGCGTGCCCTGATTCGACAGGCCGAAGCCCAGAGACGCTCGGGCGTGGCCGAGATGAATCTGGCGACCAAAACCCACGATCGCAGCCGCAAACTTATCGTCAGCAACGCGGTCAGCCAAGCGCTGGTCGATGAAACCGGCGCGGCACAATCCAGAGCCGAGGCGACGGTATCGGCCGCTTCGGCATCGGTGGAGGCGCAACAGCAACACATCGCCGTCCTTGTGGCCGAGCGGGAAGCTGCCGTGGCTGCGGTGACGCAGGCGCAGGCCGCACGAGATCTCGCCCAGATCGATCTCGACAGCACCGTGGTACGCGCGCCGGTTGATGGCGTGGTCGGTAACCGCCAGGTTCGCATCGGCCGCTTTGTTACGACGGGCGTTTCTTTGCTCGATATCGTGCCGGTCAATGATGTGTGGATCGTGGCGAATTTCAAGGAAACCCAGCTCGAACAAATCCGCCCCGGTCAGCGCGTGCGCATCACAGTCGACGGCTACCCCAGCGGGGTACTTGAAGGCGTGGTCGACAGCTTTGCACCGGGTAGCGGGTCGGCGTTCAGCCTGCTCCCCACCGACAATGCGACCGGCAACTTTGTGCGTATCGTGCAGCGTGTTCCGGTGAAGATCCGGCTTGTCCACAACCCATTGCCGGGCCGCATCGTGCCGGGCCTGTCCGCCCGAGTTGAGGTCACGCACGGGGAGGGATCATGAGCGCGGATGCCAGCGCGACGCGGAGCAACACCCGCGCTACGACCGGTGTCTTGCTCATGGTGGGCATCGTGCTTGCCACGCTGACGGAAGCGATCGCCAGCACCGTTCTGTCGCTCGGACGCGGCGACATCATCGGCGATACCTATGCAACGCCTGATGAGTTCGCCTGGCTGGATATCGGCTACACCGCGCTCAAGCTGATCGGGTTCATGACCGCGCCTTGGCTGCTGACGCGTTTTAATCCGCGTCATGTGATCATCGGCTCAACCCTGGCCATGGGCATGGCATGCGGTATTGCTGCCATCACGGCTCGGCTGGACGTGCTGATCGCGCTTCGAATTATTCAGGGCTTCGCTGGCGGCACCCTGCTGGTCGGGGGGCAGGCAATCATATTTCGCACCTTTGCGCGATCTCACCAACCCATCCTTCAAGCCCTGTTTGCCATGGGTGCCGTTGTCGCGTCTGCGACGCTCGCCCCGGCCCTTCAAGGGTGGTTGATCGATAGCCAGTCCTGGACGTGGATTTTCTTCAGTGTTGTTCCGGTGGCCTTGGCGGCGACCGGATTTCTGCTGATCGCAGACGGCCCGATGCCAGCCAAGGTCCGGCACCGTCCATTTGACTGGGTCGGCTTCGCGCTGATCGCTGCCACGCTGTTCTGCTTCACTTACGTTCTCAGCCAGGGCAGTCGATGGGACTGGTTCGAAGAGCCACGCATCCTCTGGCTGAGCGTGATCGGCACAGCCGCGCTGCTGGCATTTCTCGGCCAACAAGTGTTGGCCAAAGGCCAAGGTCTGCTCGACTTTACCCTGTTCAAATCGAGCGACTTTTCCTTCGCCTTTATCGTCAGTTTTGTCGCCGGTGCCGCCTTGTTCGGCAGCGCGTTTTTGATCCCGGCGTTCGCCCTGTCGGTCCTCGCGTTCACGCCTACCGATGCCGGCCTGCTCCTGTTGCCCAGTGGCGGGTTGTTTATCGGCGGACTGCTCATATCGGCTTATCTCATGCAGGTCCGCCGCGTTCCGCCGGTCGCCACCGTGCCCTTTGGAATCCTGATGATCATGGTTGCGATGTGGATGCTGTCCGGTTCGACCAGCGAAAGCGGCACGGACGACATGATGGTAGCCATCCTGTTGCGCGGTCTGGGCCTTGGCTTTCTCTTTCTGTCGATCACGCTGATCGCGTTCAGCGACCTCAACAGCCGCAACCTCGCCTGCGGTATAGGCCTCTTCAATACGGGGCGCCAGTTGGGCGGTCTGATGGGCGTCGCAGGACTCCAGACACTGATCGACCATAACGTCTTCGCCAATGCCGTGGTCCTCGGCGCCAATGTCACCCCGGGAGGGGCCGCGGTCATCGAACGGCTGACGACCACGACAGCCATGCTGACGGTGAAAGGGATGGATGCAGCGGCCGCTGGCCGGGCAGCGGTGAGCCTCTTGGGCCGGGTCGTGTCAGGTCAGGCCACGGTGATTGCCTTCGACACCGCGTTCATTGCTGTCGCCCTGCTTTTTGTCGTCGCCGCCCCCATGCTGGTTGGCATCAAGATCGGACTCTCGCGACACGCGAAAGTGCGCGCTGCGCGAACCGTGGGGTGAGGTTTCACTCAGTCCAGGTTACTCAGCAGCCACTCGCTAAAGCTTCGCGCCAGCGCATTATTCTCACTGTCACGATGGGTCAGCATGGCCCAGTTCGGGCCGCGAATGGTTTGCTCCACCAAGGGTTGCAACAATCCTTGGGCGCGCGCCTGCCGACTCAATAACTGGCTGACCAGGGCGATACCGAGCCCCGCGCACGCGGCGTCCAGCAGCAGGCCAGGGTCGGAGAAATTCAGCCCCTGATCTTTCTGGCCGACATCGATGCCAGCCTCCACCGCCCAGTGACTCCAATCCATTTCCCGCTCACCGTGAAGGGTGGTGCGCTGTTCCTGTGGCAACGCCAAAAGGCTCGGGTGACACGCCGGATAGAGGCGGTCGGCGTGCAGCACCTTGAAGCTGCACTCGGCTTGGGAGCTGATGTCATCGCGCACTGCGAGGTCGATGGTCTGGGTGGTCATGTCCGGGACTTCATCGGTACTGAAAATCCACAGATCAACGTCCGGATGCTCGCGGCGAAAATCCCCCAAGCGTGGCAGCAACCAGTGACGGGCGAACGCCGGAGTGGTGTTGAGGACCAGTTGGTTGGGTTTCTGGTATTGCCCGAGGCGGCGAATGCCGACGGCCAGTTGTTGCAGCAACGCCTGGGTGGTGCTGAGCAGGTCGTGACCGGCGTCGGTCAGGCTGACGCTGCGTCCACTGCGAAAGAACAAGGGTTGTTCGAGGTACGCCTCAAGGCTGCGGATCTGCTGACTGATCGCCGATTGGGTGAGGTGCAACTCGGCGGCCGCCTTGTGGAAACTGCCCAGCCGGGCGGCGGCTTCAAAGCCGCGAAGGGTGCTGAGTGGCGGCCAGTGCTTGAGCATATTGATAAGTTCCTCTAATCATTTGTCTGCAAAATCCATCGTTTGTTTGCCTGATTTTACGGCCGTAGCATGCATGCCAGGATCACCCAAGCAGTTTTGTTGAACACAATGGCTTAACTTAAAGGGCTTTTTATCATGCAGCATGTCATGCAGCAGAATGAAATTCGAAACAGCGGTTGGATGATGCCGGCCGAGTGGGTCAGGCACGCCGCCACCTGGATGGTCTGGCCGCACAACACGGTACTCTGGGAGTCCGGTTGGGGCGTGACATTGCCGCTGGTGCAAGAGGACTTCGCTCGCGTGGCCAACGCCATCGCCCGTTTCGAACCGGTGAAACTGGTCGTCGACCCTTCTGCTATTGCCAGTGCCAAAGCGTTATGCGGGCCGAACATCGAATTGATCGAGCTGGCGGTGAACGACAGCTGGTGCCGGGACTCCGGTCCAAGCTTCGTCTGCCATCCGCAACAAGGTCTGGCCGGGGTGAGCTGGCGCTTCAACGCGTGGGGCGGCAAGTCGGCCCATGATCTGGACGAAAGCCTGGCTCGTCGCGCACTCAATCACTTGGGCGTGGAGTGCTTTGGTACCGCGCTGAGCAATGAAGGCGGGGCCATCCATGTGGACGGCGAGGGCACGCTGATCACCACCGAGTCGGTGTTGCTCAACCCCAATCGCAACCCGGGGATGAACAAGGCGGAGATGGAGGAAATCTTCTCGCGACTGCTGGGTGTGAAAAAAACGATCTGGCTGCCAGGCGATCCGGACTATGTGACCGGTGACATGACTGACGGCCACGTCGATGGCGTGTGCGCGTTCGCCCGCCCTGGGGTTTTGCTGGTGGACGCCACCCACGACCAGCACTCGGTGTATGCCGAAGTGGCTCGCGAAAACCGGCGTGCTCTGGTGCTGGCCACCGATGCCCGAGGCCGACAGTTCGAGCTGATCGAATTGTATGAAGCCACCGATGCCGTGGACACCGAAGCTGAAGTGTTCTGTGCCTCCTACACCAACTTCTACATCGCCAACGACGCCATCATCATGCCGGCCTATGGCATTGATGCCGACAACGTGGCGGCCGCTGTACTGCAGCAGGCATTCCCGGGGCGCGAAGTGGTGCCGGTGCGGATCAATCACCTGGCCCACGGCGGTGGCGGTGTGCATTGCATCACCCAGCAACAGCCCGCCTGGCCGGTGGAGGGTTGATGCCATGACGCTTCTGACCATCGCTACCACCCAGATGCCCTGCACCTGGGATCTGCAACACAACCTCGATCAGGCCGAGCAATTGGTGCGCGAAGCCGCGGCCAAAGGCGCCCAGGTCATCCTGTTGCAGGAGCTGTTTGCCACGCCGTATTTCTGCATCGAGCAAAGCCACAAGCACCTGGAGCTGGCTGAAGAATATCGATACAGCCCTGTGCTCAAGCGCTTTGCCGCATTGGCCAAAGAGTTGGGAGTGGTGCTGCCGCTGAGCTGGTTCGAGAAGGCCGGTAATGCTTACTTCAATTCCTTGAGCGTGGCCGATGCCGACGGGCGCCTGCTGGGTGTGTATCGCAAGACCCACATTCCCAACGCCATCGGCTATCAGGAGAAGGAATACTTCAGTCCCGGCGATACCGGTTTTCGTGTCTGGGACACGGCGTTCGGGCGCCTGGGTGTGGGGATCTGCTGGGATCAGTGGTTCCCCGAAACCGCGCGCTGCCTGGCGTTGATGGGCGCTGAAGTCTTGCTGTTTCCTACCGCCATCGGTTCTGAGCCTGGCTGCGCGGCGCTGGATTCCCGTGACCACTGGCAGATGACCATGCGCGGCCACGCCGCCGCCAACCTGCTGCCGGTGGTGGCCGCCAATCGCGTCGGCCGAGAGGCGGCGACCACCGATCCGACCTTGCAGATGAGCTTCTACGGCTCGTCGTTTATCTGTAACCACAAGGGCAAGTTGCTCGCCGAGGCCGACCGCGACAGCACCGGCGTGCTGGTGCAAAGCCTGGACCTGGCCGCGATGCGCGAAGAGCGCTTGAGCTGGGGCATTTACCGCGATCGCCGTCCGGACATGTACGGCGCGCTGTTGACTCAGGACGGTCGTCACACCCATGCACGCTGGAAGACTCAAGAGGTTTGATATGCACACGATCAAAAAGCTGTTGAGCGGTGCCTTGGGCCTGGCGCTGGGCTGTGCCTTGCCGGCGCTGCACGCGGAAGAGAAAACCCTCAGGCTGTACAACTGGGCCGACTATTTTGCCGAGGACACGCTAGCCAAATTCACCGCCGAAACCGGGATCAAAGTGATCTACGACGTCATGGATGGCAGCGAGACGCTGGAAGCCAAAATGCTCGCCGGCGGCAGCGGTTATGACCTGATCTTCCCGGGCGACACCGTCGCCGAACGCTTGATGCGTGCCGGCAGCCTGCAACCGCTGGACCGGTCAAAACTCACGGCCCTGGATGACATCGAACCCGGTTTGCAGAAGTTGCGAACGCACTACGAGTATTCGCGCCGGGCCACCGTCCCTTACACCTGGGGCACCATCGGCCTGACCTACAATGCCGAGCAGATCAAACAGCGTGTGCCGGATGCTCCGGTCAACAGCCTCGACATGTTGTTCAAACCGGAGCTGGCTGCCAAATTTGCCGACTGCGGCATTTCGATGATCGACTCGCCGGACGAAGTGCTGGCGGTGGTGCTCAATTATCTGGGCCGGGAGCCACGCAGCGCCAAGCCCGAGGACCTGGCCGCGGCGAGTGATCTGTTGCTCAAACTACGGCCGTACATCCGCAAGTTCCAGTCGCAGCCGGTCACCGACCTGGTGAACGGCAATCTGTGCCTGTCGCTCGGTTACAGCGGGGACATGACGCAGGCGCAACGGACGGCGGACTCCGCCGGCAAGAGCACCACGTTCCAATACCGTGTTCCCCGTGAAGGCACCACGGTGTGGATGGACGCCATGGCGATTCCGGTCGACGCCAGACATCCGGAGTACGCTTATGCGTTCATCAACTTCGTCATGCGCCCGGACAACATGGCCGCCATCAGTAACTTCACCGGCTACCCCACCTCCAATGCCAAGGCACGTCCGAGCGTCGATGCGACCATGCGCAACAACCCGGATATTTACCTCGATGAGGCCACTTACGCACGGTTGATTCCGGGCAAGGACATTCCGCAGCCCGATATGCGAGCGCGCATGCGCACCTGGACCAAGTTCAAGACGGCCACCGCGAAATGACTTCAGACAAATATTCCAGGGATCAATACATGTCGACGCGTCGTGAGTTCATCAAACAGGTATCGGTAGTCGCCGGTTTAGGCGCGGCAGCGTCTATCGGGCTTGGCCTGACGCCCCTGCATGCGCAAGCGGCCACCCCCGGCAGTTGGCGTATGCCGGATGAGGGCGACAGGCATCAGCGGGCCTTCATCGCCTTTGGCGCACAGGAAGCGATCTGGGAGGATTTCACCCCCGACGTACAAGCCGCCATTGGCCTGATCGCTCGCACCCTCGCACGATATGAACCGGTGACCGTGTTCTGTCGTGAGCGAGAACGGGATCTGGCCGAAGAACATTGCGGCACGGCTAACATCACCTACGTCACCAGCGAACTCGACGACATCTGGATGCGCGATATCGGCGCCAACTTCGTCATCGATGGGGAAGGCGGGCTCGGCGCCGTGGATTTCAACTTCAACGGCTGGGGCAACAAACAGCAGCACGGCGAGGATGCGCAACTGGCCGCTCTGGTTGCGAGCACCGTGGAAGCCCGTCATATCCGCAGCGAGTTGGTGGGTGAGGGCGGTGGTATCGAAGTGGATGGTCATGGCACCGGGATCATGACCGAAAGCAGCTGGATCAATGCCAACCGCAACCCCGATTGGAGCAAGGCCGAAATCGAGCAAGAGCTGAAGGCGCGCTTGGGCTTGCGCAAGATCATCTGGCTGCCGGGGATCAAAGGGAAGGACATCACGGATGCCCACGTCGATTTCTACGCCCGTTTCGTCAAGCCAGGCGTGGTGATCGCCAACCTCGACAACGACCCTCAGTCATACGATTACAGCGTCACGCGTGCCCATTTGGACATTCTCAACAATGCCACGGATGCCGATGGCCGCAAGCTGCAGGTGCATACCGTGTCGCCACCGCTCAACCCACGAAAGAGCAAGTTCAGCCGCAACAACCCGGACTTTGCGGCAGGCTACATCAACTACTTCGTGATCAACGGGGCCGTCATTGCGCCCGAGTTTGGTGACAAGGCGGCAGACTCCAAAGCATTCGATGTGTTGTCTGAACTCTACCCGGACCGTGAAGTGGTGCAGCTCAACATCGACGCGATCTCTGCCGGTGGTGGCGGTATCCACTGTGTGACCAGTCACCAACCGTTGGCTTAGTCTGGAACAACTCTTTGCCATCGGGTGCTGCGAAGCCGTCAGGCCTTGACCCAGCGTTGACGGCTCCAGCTGCTCAATGTGTCGACGGCAAATACCAGCAACAGCATGGCCAGAATGACCGTGCTGGCTTGAGCTTCCTGGAACAGGCTGAGGCTGACATAGAGCATTTGCCCCAAACCACCGGCGCCGACGAAGCCGAGCACACTGGCCATGCGGATATTGTTTTCCCAGCGATACAGGATGTAGGCCAGTAGCTGCGGCAACAGGTTGGGCAGTGATCCGTAACAGAACGCCCATACGGCATTGCCGCCCTGCAAGCGGATGGCTTCGGCCGGTTCGGGTGGGGTGTTTTCCAGCGCTTCGGCGAACAGCCGGCCGAGCACGCCGGTGGTGTGCAAGGCCAGGGCCAGGGTGCCGGCATTGGGGCCGAGCCCGGCGGCGAGGACCATCAACGCAGCCCACACCAGTTCCGGAACCGCGCGCAAGGCGTTGAGCACCAGACGCGACGCGCTCTGCAAAGGCCAGCCGAAGCGCCCGGCCGCGGGCAATGCCAACAGCAGGCCGAATACCGCCGCGAGCAGGGTGCCGAGGGCGGACATGGCGATGGTTTCCAGGGCGCCGTGGCCGATGGCTTGCAGATGGCCCGCGCTCAAGTCCGGGCTGAGAAAACGCTGCGCATAAGCGCTCATTTGCTTCAGGTTACCGCTGCCACCGAGCTCGCCGAGGTCGATGCCCAGGTAGATGAACGAGGCGACCACCGCGGCGCCGATACACAGGAGCAGCATCAGGTTGATCAGGCGATTCATGCCAGCCTCCAGCGCAGCAGGCGGCTGAGTTGATCGGCGAGCAGTACCAGGACGAGAAACGTCAGTAACAAACTGGCCACTTCACCGCCGGCGAACATGCGCAACGACAGGTCCATTTGCTGGCCCAAACCGCCGGCACCGACGAAGCCCATCACCACCGAGGCGCGGATTGCGCATTCCCAGCGGTACACCGTGTACGACAGCAGTTCCGCAGCCACATTGGGCAGGATCCCGTAGAAAAAGGCTGCGAGCCGACCGCTGCCAGCCTGCAGCAGTGCGTGCGCCGGGCGCTGGTCGACCGACTCGAAAATTTCCGCGTAGACCTTGCCCAACATGCCGCTGTACGTAATGGCGATGGCCAGTACCCCGGCCGTCGGGCCCAGTCCGACGGCGCGCACGAACAAAAGCGCCCAGACGATTTCCGGCACGCTGCGCAGGAAGATCAGTAAACCGCGTACCGGCCAACGCAGCAGTTGACCCCAATAGCTCGGGTGACCGGCGCGGGAGGCAGCAGACAGCGACAGAGCCCGACTGGCCAGCAGGCTGGCGGGGACGGCCAACAACAACGCCAGGGCCATGCCGGCCGTGGCGATGGCCAGGGTCTGCAAGGTGGCTTGCATTAACAGCTCAACGAATTCCTCGCCATGGGCCGGTGGCCAGAAGGCTGAGACAAACCGGCCCATCTCGCTCTGACTGTCACTCGCCACCAGAACACTGAGGTCCAGTTCGCTGAAGTGGATGCCCGGCCACAGCAAGGCAAGGGCCAGTAAGGTGAACAGCAGGCGGGGCCGGGTGGCCGGATCTCGGGTATCACGGGTCAGCATCGGGGAATCTGCACACTCAAGGGCGCCGGAGTAATCGGTGGGGATTGCAGTTGTTCGTTGGCGTAGAGCTTGTCGAGCAGCTCGCGGTCGACTTCGCTGGCCGCAAGATCGAACATGATCTGTCCATCACGTAAGCCGATGATCCGCGAAAAGTGCGCCAGGGCCAGCTCCACCGCATGTAGGCTGGCGACCAGGGTGACGTTGTGCTGCCGGGCATGGCGACAGAGCACCGACAGCGTGTGCTCGGCCAACACCGGGTCCATGGCCGAAACCGGCTCATCGGCCAGCAACACTTCGGGTGCTTGATACAGCACGCGGGCAATGCCCACGCGCTGTAGCTGTCCACCGGACAGTTGCTGACATTGCGCGAACAACTTGTCGCTGAGGTCGAGCCTCGCCAATGCCGCGCGTGCGCCCGGAATATCCACCGGATGCAGCAAGTTCAGCAGACTTTTGCCCAGGCCCCACTGACCCAGCTTTCCAGCCAGAACCGCAGTGACCACGCGTTGGCGCGGTGGCAGCGGGGGCGCTTGATGGATCAGGCCGATGCGCGCGCGCAGACGCTGACGCTGGCGGGCAGACAGCTGCCAGGCTCGCTCGCCGAGCACCTGCAGCTCGCCGTTGTCCGGTCGCAGGGCGGTGGCCAGCAGGTTGAGCAGGCTCGACTTGCCTGCGCCGGACGGACCGATGATGGCGACCTGTTCGCTGGCACCGATGTGCAGGTCCACACCACGCAACGCATGGACGCCGTTAACGTGGGTAAGGCTGACCTGGGTCAGATGCAACGTCATTTGAGCAGTTCGGCAGCGCGTGCGGCTTCCTCGATGCCCTTGTAGTTCTCGGGTTTGGTTTCGATGAATCGGCTGGCGGCCTGCAGGTCCAGAATCTCCTTGTCCTTCGGGTTCGCCGGATCGAGCGCCAGGAAGGCGGCCTTTATCTTGGCCGCCAGCGCCGGGTCGAGGGTCCCGCGTACCGTCCAGTTGTAGTCGTAGTAGGCCGGGGTGGTCGCAAACACTCGGACCTTGGTGGTGTCGACCTTGCCGGCGGCGACCAGTTTTTCCCACACGCTGGCGTTCAGTACCCCGGCGTCCACTTTGCCGGCCTGGACCCAGGCGACAGTGGCGTCATGGGCGCCGGAATAGCCCACGCGACTGAAGTAGGTTTCCGGCTTGATGCCGTCCTTCAGCATGAAATAGCGCGGCATGAGACTGCCCGACGTGGAGGACACCGAACCGAAGGCGAAGGTCTTGCCCTTGAGGTCGGCGAGGGATTTGACGGCCGGGTTGGCGGTGATGAATTTGCTGGTGAACTGGGCGTCCTGTTCGCGCTGTACCAGCGGAATGGCATTGCCGGTTTTCAGGCGTGCCTGCACGAACGTGAAGCCGCCCAGCCAGGCCATATCGATTCGGTCAGTGGCCAGCGCCTCGACCACGGCCGGATAGTCGCTCACGGGAACGAACTCGACCTTCATGCCCAATTGTTGTTCCAGGTAGGTGCCCAGCGGCTTGAACTTGCGCAGCAGTTCGGTCGGGGCTTCATCGGGAATCGCACTGACTTTCAGGGTGTCGGCGGCCTGCGCCAACAGGGTGCAAAAAGACAGCGTCACGCCGACAGCCAATGCCAGGGTACGGTTGAGCATGAAAATTCTCCGGTGCATTAAGGCAAAAATGTCGATACGCCAAGCGCAAGCTGGTTGCTGCATGGCGCTTTGTGAGGGTAGACGAAATGGAGCGAAATTGACCGCTTTTGGCCCGATTGTTAGTGCGACAAGCCTGAAGTCGATCCGGCCAGGATGATACGTGGTTTAGCGCTTTTAGCGGCCCGAAATCGCCATGTTGCATGACCGCTCGTAACCCGGCCCGAGGGTTGGCTAACGCTTGGCTATTCTTCATGACACTACAGCGTTGCAAGTTGAACAGAGGATTGAATGATGAAGATGTTACTGATGGTCGAGTGCCCTAACGAACCCTTCAACACCCTTGTCAAAGCCGGGAAGGTGGGCGAGGTTATTGAACGCATCCTGACCAGCATCAAACCGGAGGCGGCGTACTTTACCGAGCAGGATGGCAAGCGTGGTGGGATTTTTGTGGTCGACGTGCAAGACCCCTCCGACATCCCCGCATTGGCGGAGCCCTTTTTTCTCAACTTCAACGCCAGCTGCAAGTTCCGTATTGTGATGAGCCCAGAGGATCTGCAAAAGGCCGGTCTGGAGACGCTCGGGCAAACGTGGGCGTGCTGAGAGGCCAGCCGCGTCTGATTAGTCAGTTCCGTACAGTCCAAAGCATGGTCTGAACCCTGATATGCGGATGACTGACCAAAGGTTCCCATTCATCGATGAAAGAGAAACCCTGCTTTAGATAGAAGTTCGAGGCTCTTGCATTGTCCGGGGAGACATCCAGGAAAACGCGATCATGCCCTTTGCCGATCGCGCGAGATTTCACCGCCTCAACAAGCTGAGCTGCCACACCAGAACCACGTGCAGCGGGTTCAGCCCACATGCCGATCAGGTTGTAGCGATTCGCTTGACTGACCCCGGCACCGATCATCCCCACCGGTTTATCGTCCTTGATGGCCAACCAGAATTCCGCTCCGGCCGCTGACGAGGCTCGCTCTTTCCACTGCTCGTCACTGTATTGAGCGGCCGTTTGGTAACTCACACCAAACGCTGTCGGCGTGTCCAACAGCGCAGCGAGACGGACTTGCTTCAAAAATATCCAGTCTTTGGCTTCCGTCAATCGAATGTCCATGATCTTCCCTGAAGATGGCGCGAAATGGCTGCTTTCGTAGTCTAGTTTTTTTTCTTGATTAGTTTAGCCAGGTAGTACTTTAGGCTTAAACGATCTTTGGGCCTTGGCTTGTAGTGGGTTTTATTTCTTTGTGCAGGATCGATCACCATGGTGCCTGCGGTGTAGTAATAAAGCGCTATAGACCTGCGCGTGATGTGCTCTGGCGTTGTTAAAGGCTCTGGATGCCCATGATTGCTGTCTTTGTCTGTGTTGAAAATGACACATCGATTGTAAATGGGCAGGACTTTTTTAAGGCAGGTCTTCATCCCGACATCCCAAAGTTCAAGGTTGCCGCCGTATTCCTCTCGCCAGTCTTCATTCAGATAAATGATGATATTCAGTCTGCGCTCAACATTAAGCTTTTTGTTGAGCCTGAAGTCCGAGTGTACCCCCAGGAAACCGCCACTTTTCGTTTCATGCAAGCCGCCACCAGCGAAGTAGGGGTCGGGTATCAAACCTTCGATGCCTGTGAGCTTTTCAAGAAACTGCAACATGGGGGCGGAGTTGAAGGCGTTGAAAACAGTCTTCAAATAGGGGGGGCATTCGTTGGGACTGATTTGACGTTTTAGTTGGCCTTTATAGCCGCGCTCATAGAGCATTTCGTTGTGGGTGGGTTCGGTTGGGAAGTGCGAGCAGATACTCGCAATCAGCTCTTCATCCAGGAAATTATCGATGACGATGTGCGGAAATGGCGTTGCCTGAATATAGCCACTGGCCAATGACGAACCCAAGGCGCTGGCGGCGTTCTGGTCGAAATCAAGCTCCGGGGAGAGGGTCATAGGTAGTGCTTGAGTGATGGGTGCCATTACCGCTCCAATAACTTGATATAAAGACGTTTTGGTGACTTCAAGCAGCGTCCAGCGCACTGCTCGTTGTGTCTCTTCGTCGCTTAACTTTGGCTGTCTTCTTTTTTCAGGCGCTTAAGGATGTCGTTGTACATTTTGGTTCGTCTATGAGTCTTTTCATAGCCGCCAGCCGCTGCGACAGTGCCAGACTGCATGTGATCCAGATAACTGAAGATTTTACGCGGTGATAACATTTCAACGACATAGCCAAGTTCGGTCATGCGGTCCTGGAGGGTGTAGCCAGGCACCCGATCATCCATCGAAAAATGCATGTTGTGCTGTTTGATAAGTTTGCAGTTCCACAATGTGCAGAAACTCTTCAAGTAGACTTCTCTGTACGGTTTTGGTTCTCTGGAGCGTAATCCCATGGAGATTTTCAGGTGCCTGAAATGGTGTTTGAATAGTCGTGAGCTAAAGCGCCAAAGCGTTCTCGTGGTACCGCGGTTTAATTGCTCAACACAACCGACGGCTACGACTTTTTGGTTTTTCAAGCATTTATTCAGCATCATCGGGAAAACATTTTTGTCGAAAACAAATGTATCGGTGTGCATTAGAAATAAATAATCAGTTTCAACTCGCTCCAAAACCAGGTCAAGTGCTTTGCCATGCGCGACATGCCCAGGTTCTGGTTCAGAAACAGAACGCTCGATTAAATTGATCCAGTCAAGCGTTCGTAAATACTCAGTGCTTTCATCGGCGGAATAGTTGTCAACGACCCATACTGGGATGTTGTGACTGGCCACATGCTGGTGCAATAAGTCTAAGCATATTTTGGTGATTTCTGGTGTTTTGTAATTGACTATAACTATGCTGAAAGTTTTAGAGTTATCAGCCAGAAAGTTAGTGTTATTCATCGTTCAGACGCCCAATGATATAGCATTTTGTTGTAGAAATAATTGAGCATGTATACAGCTTTCGCTAATTTGTCTGCACAAGATTTGCTTGACTATAAAAACACAATTTGTTAAGCCCGCTTTGTCAAATATAACCATAGCTTAGTCTGCCTGATGGAGAGCAGTATATGCGACTTCATCGTATAAGGATCTGCGCTGTAGGTAAACGTTTGTGACTTAATTTGTTACACGTTCCCCCGCTAGCTATCTCCCGTACACGCAGCCTGGCCAAGTACAGCCATTGCTGTAGTTACCGTGGCACTAACGGTTACTGCGCAT
The DNA here is from genome assembly GCF_001424925.1 of Pseudomonas sp. Root329. Lineage (NCBI taxonomy): Bacteria > Pseudomonadati > Pseudomonadota > Gammaproteobacteria > Pseudomonadales > Pseudomonadaceae > Pseudomonas > Pseudomonas sp. Root329. The sequence continues at coordinate 36,270 of NZ_LMCV01000031.1, forward strand.
TGAGCATCACTGATGAAACGTGCGGTCCAGTGCATCCAGGCGAACCGCGATGGGTGGCAAGCGCTGGCTGCTCAGGGCAAGGGTTTCGACATCGTCTGCGGTGTTTTGCGCGATGCCCTGCACAGACTGCAAGCGCCCGACCACTTCGCGGCCGCCAGCTGACTGTCTTCGACACAGCGCTCCACGCCTTGGGTGTCGATGGGAGAACATGGAACCCACATCGTCGATAGCGTCTAAATTACAGAGAGATGTCCCGTCACGCTGAAGGAACGACTCATGCTCAGATCTCGCTCATTGATTGCAGCTATTACATGCCTTGCGCTGGTTTCCGGTTCAGTGACTGCATTGGCCGATCCTGGTAATGGAAAGGGCCAGGGAAACGGCAAGGGGCATCCGCAAAACAGCCAGGATCATGGCAACCAGGGGGGCAAGGGCAAAAATTCCGGGGGTGGTGATTGGGATAATGGCCCAAGCATCAATCGCGGAAGCGTTCTTGGGATCGTTGGCGGGTATCGAGACTACTGGAGTCCCGGACCTGCATTGCCACCCGGCATTCAAAAGAACCTCGCGCGAGGTAAGCCGCTTCCCCCCGGGATTGCCAAAAAACTGGACGGCCGGTTGATCGGCAGGCTGCCTCATTATGATGGATATGAATGGCAGCAAGTTGGCACCGACTTGATATTGGTCGCGCTGGCAACCGGGCTCATCTACGAAGTGCTCAACGGTGCTTTTGATTAATGGGCATGATCCCTATGCCCATTTGAAGGTGGCAACCGGCGTAAACAGCGCTATTCGTCCACGCTGATACCCGATCCCCCTAATTCGTTGGGGACATCCTTCAGCTTGGGCACTCCATCTTTGATGCGCAGCACGGTCTCCTGATAGTGGACGTGAACGCCTGGCGAATACGCAAGATCCGGGATGACCGCGGCATACACATCGATCAGCCCCATCCCCGGGTGCTCAGTGAAGATGTGTCCACCGCACGTCTTGCACCACTTGCGGTAACTGCGCGGTGTCTTGTTGTAGGTGCCGATGTTGTCAGCACCCCGAGTCACTTGCACCGCCTCGGGTTTCCACAGCGTGAAGGCATTGACCGGCCCTGCTGACCAATGCCGACACGACTCGCAATGGCAATAGCCCATCGCGGCCGGCTCGCCACTGACGGTGAACTCGACTGCGCCGCAAAAACAACTGCCCTTGTAAGACCGTTCAATGCTCATGGCATGACTCCTTGATCAATTGCCAGGCGATACCGCCGGACCTCATTCGTCAATGTAGTGCACCGCAGTCGCCGGCGTGCGCCGCACCTGCAGTTCGAAAATGTCCGGGCGCGCGTAATGCCCGGTGACGTCGAGCGCCCGCCGCGCTGGCGCCACGAGTGCGACGTCGATGTCCGCATACAGAATGCCGGCCTCTCGGTGTAATGGACCGGCCACGATCCGGCCTTGAGGACTGACCACCACCGAGTCGCCGTCGTTGATCCATTCCTCCGGATCGGGAAACAGTTGCGCACGCGCCGGGAAGTCGTCGGGAATGTCACTGCCGCGCAGCGCGGTGCCACTGCCGAGCACCCAACAGCGGCCTTCAAGTGCAATGTGACGCATCGTGCTGATCCAGCCTTCGCCCGTGTCGTACGTGGGGGCGACGTAGATTTCCACCCCTTGGGCATACAGTGAATAGCGTGCCAACGGCATGTAGTTTTCCCAGCAGATGAGCGCACCGACGCGGCCGACGGGTGTATCGACCGTGCGCAAACCGGAGGCATCACCGAAGCCATGCACCATGCGCTCTGGATTGGTTGGCATCAGCTTGCGATGTCGGTTGAGCACGGCGCCGTTCGAGCCGATAACGACTACGCTGTTGTAGAGCGTGCCGCCACCCTTTTGCCGGTCGCATTCATTGACGCCGCACACGATCGTCACGGCGTGAGCCCTGGCGGCCTCACACAATTGGCTCAGGTCACCGTTCGCGATATCGACGGCGTTGGCCAGCAGTCGCGTGTGCAACTGGCCCATGACAGCCCCGTCCTTTCCCGCCGCCAGCCGCCAGATCCAGGAGGGGTAACCGGGAATGTACGATTCGGGCAAAACGATCAGCGAGGCTCCCGCTGCCGCAGCCTCAGCAACCGATTGCACGGCCCGGGCGATTGTCGCGCTGCGATCGAGCAGCACGGGCGGAAGCTGAATGATGGCTACCTTGGTCATGGCGTGCTCCTTTGGTATTTGGCTTTCGAGGTTTCAGCGTGCGCGTGGCGAAGTGGCGGGGCTAGTTCAGAATCTGAAGCGTTGTAATTGCGGAGCCAAGGCAATGGACGAAAGCTACGGTCAGTTCTGCACGGTCGCGCGCGGTGCTGAAGCCCTGTGCGAGCGCTGGACACCTTTGGTCGTGCGCGAGTTGCTGTGCGGCAGCAAGCGCTTCAATGAATTGCACCGCGGCGTGCCCCGGATGTCCACCAACCTGCTGGCACAACGTCTGCGCCATTTGGAAGAAATCGGCGTCGTGCACCGCACGGCCACCGGCAAAGTCTGGGAGTACAGCCTGACCGAGGCGGGCGAGGAATTGCGCCCCATCATCATGGCGCTAGGGCATTGGGGCGCGCGCTGGATCGGCAGTCGCCTTCGCGATGACGAACTCGACGCGGGCCTGCTGATGTGGGACGTGCGGCGGTTCGTGCGCGTCGAGACGTTCCCGTCCCGACCGGTGGTCATCCACTTCAAGTTCCACGACGCGCGACCCGGCGAGCAAGCGTGGTGGCTCGTGGTCGAACAGGGTGTGGCAGACCTGTGCCGCGACGACCCCGGTCGCGAACTGACGCTCGTCGTGGACTCCAGCGTGCGCGCGTTGACCGAGGTGTGGGCGGGCGACCGCACACCGCGGGAGGTTCTTCAGTCGCGAGAGCTGCGTGTAGATGGCGCGGTGAAGGATGCGGAAAGTTTGTGGCGCTGGCTTGGCACGAGTGCGTTCGCGGGTACCCGGAGCGCGGCACGCTAGCGCTGGCAGCATCCGTCGGTCGCAGGACGTGAACTGTCTGGGGCCTAAAGCGTCATAAGACTCGCGATATCAACCTACCCTACGGAAGCAATCATGCTTTTAAAGAATAAGAGTCTCATTGCTGTAATGTCCTGCGCCCTGATGCTTGCGGCCGCCCCATTACTCCCTGCTGACCTGTCCATCATGAACTCCGCCTATGCGAAAGACGGTGGTGGTGGTGGTGGTGGTGGTGGTGGTGGTGGTGGTGGTAATGGGGGCGGAAACGGAGGTGGTAATGGCGGTGGCCACGGCGGCGGTATAGGCGGCGGCCACAGCGGTTCAGGTCACGCCGGCAACTCTGACAGCAACGGCCACGGCAATGGACTGGCCAGCGATCACGCCGGCAAAGCTGTTCGCGACCATGGTGTAAGCGGAAACCACTACGGCAGTGAGCGCAATAGTGATCGCGGTCATGGTCAAGCGACTTCAGGCATCGCCCATTCCAAAGACACTCGCGGCGTGGCCCAAGCCAGAGCAATCTCGGCCACGACACCAGGCGATCACAACACGAAAGGGTTGAGCAAAGCCGGGACATCGGTATCGAAAAAATCGCACTGATCAGCCATAAGGGCTGATGGGAAAGTCCAACAGACTCAACTGCAAAGTCTGCCGCACGCTTGAGCTCAATTGGACTTCTTCGGTGGGTAGTTACCGCGCAAGCCCCCGGACTGGGTGCCTGTCTTACTGGGCAGGGCAGGCACTACCGGGCGAGATCTGGGTTGGGGGTTGGAGCGGCTCCCGGGTTGAGGTTGTTTGCTCATTGTTTGCCTCCTGACTTTTCAGGGTTTCGCGAAGGCCTCCTGATAAAGCTTAGCTGCTGGCTGCGATGGTCTGCATCGTTCAGCAGTGGGTGAAAAGGCTGCAAGCGACCAAACCCCGCAGCACGCAATCCTGAACAAAACGGGCGCCCGTCAAGGCGCCCGTTTTCGTTTGTTCCGCTGCTTGAGTCCGTAAACGTCGACCGATCACATCCTCTCTAGCGCAGCAGATGCACCGCCAAGCCGACGAGCGCGCAAGCCATCAGCACCTGAATGACGCCCCGCTTGAAGCGGAACAAGGCAATTGCCGCCAAAATGGCAATCAGTGCAGAGGGCCAGTCGAGGTTGCCGCTGAAGCCCTTCGGCCACAGCACGTGATAGCCGAAGAAACATGCCAGATTGAGGATCACTCCAACCACCGCCGCTGTGATTGCGGTAAGCGGTGCGGTGAACTTGAGTTCGTTGTGGGTCGATTCCACCAGGGGGCCACCGGCGAGGATGAACAGGAACGAGGGCAAGAAAGTGAACCATGTCACCAGGGTGGCCGCGACAGCCCCGGCCAGAAATACATGATCGGCGCCGAACACTTGTGAGACGTACGCTCCCACAAAGCCGACGAAGGCCACCACCATGATCAGCGGCCCTGGTGTGGTTTCCCCCAGTGCCAAACCGTCGATCATCTGGGTCGGGGTAAGCCAGCCATAGTGACCGACCGCACCTTGATAGACATACGGGAGGACTGCATAGGCCCCGCCAAAAGTCAGCAACGCGGCCTTGGTAAAGAACCAGCCCATCTGGGTCAAGGTACCTTCCCAGCCAAAAAGCGCGGTCAGGACTCCCATCGGCAACGCCCACAGCGCTGCGCCGATAAGGGCCAGCAGCGCCAGTTTCATCCAGCTGAACCGGGCATGTTCCGGGGACGGGGTGTCGTCATCGATCAAGGCTGGGCCGAAGGACTTTTTGGCAGCGCTATGGCCCCCGGTTCTGAACTTTTCAGGCGCCAGACGCCCTCCGGCATAGCCGATTAACGCTGCTCCCAATACGATCAGCGGGAAAGGAACATTGAACGCGAAGATCGCGGTAAATGAAGCTGCTGCTATCGCCCACAGCCAATTGTTCTTCAGCGCCCGAGTGCCGATCCTGTGTGCCGCCTGCACCACGATGGCCGTCACGGCAGGCTTGATCCCATAGAAGAGGCCGGCCACCACAGGCACTTCGCCGAACGCGATGTACATCCACGACAAAGCGATGAGGATGAACAGTGAGGGCAGCACGAACAACACTCCGGCGATCACTCCGCCCCAGGTTCGATGCATCAGCCAGCCGATGTAGGTTGCCAATTGCTGAGCCTCTGGCCCAGGCAGCAACATGCAATAGTTGAGCGCATGGAGAAAGCGTCGTTCGGAGATCCAGCGCCGACGTTCCACCAGCTCCTGGTGCATGATCGAAATCTGTCCTGCTGGCCCGCCGAAACTGATGAAGCCGAGCTTCAACCAGAACCAGAATGCCTCACGCAAGCTGATCGCCTCCGGCCTCGATAGATCCTCTTCAGGCGTTGATGCCAACACCTTACTCATTGGGTTGTTCCTCTTTCACAAACTCGGCGAGCAGGCCGTCGAAGATGGCGCTGGCAGCAGCCAGCAAGTGGTCGTCATGGGAAATGGTTTCGCGCAATCCCGCCAGCACGCGCTCGATGCCGGCAGCCTCCAAAGGCTGAATGCCGCCGATATCGAGGTAGTGCACCAAGGCCGCGATGCGGTTCAGGCCGGGCTCTTGAAGCTCAAAACTGGCTTGCAGGGTTTCGAAGGTCACGCGATTGCCGACATGACTGAAGGTCGCATCATCGAAGTCGAAACCCAGCGCGTCTGCCGGACAGTCATGTGGAGTATTCAGCCAGAGGATCCGAGCTTGAGGATCAATGAAGCGCCGAATCAACCAGGCGCAAGCCAGACGATCAACCCACGGACGCTTACGTGTTGCCCAGACACGACGTTGATAATCACCACGGTTGAGTGCCGTGATGGGCTCGTCGCGGCTATGGGGTTCATCCGCAGACAACGCCCTGCGGACAGCCGTCTCAAGCGCCTGCAAGGCTGAATCAGTCTGCTCCTTTGGCTTGCCTGGAAAATAATCGATGTGGGTGAGCTGATCGTAGTTTTTGCGCAGCTTGCGAATTTGCTTGGTGGTGGCCAATGCGTTGTCAGGATTGAGCTGCCCACGGCGCTCTTCAATCTCTGCGCGTAGCTTGCTGTAGTCATCGTTACGGTCGAACAACTCGACAAAGCGCTCACCCTCCGGATCGACCACGGGCAGGATGTAAACAGTGCCATTGATAGAAAGGATGTCGCGCTCGACAGACGCCAGAGCTTCACGGCAGACAGCGGTATCAGGCAACAGATAGGCACCATCGCGCAAAACTGCCGCACCTGAGGCTTTCAGAGCACGCCAGGCTCGCATGCGCTCGGTGGCATTCGCCGTGGGTAAGGCGAGAATCAGTGTCAGCCAGTTGTTCATGTAGAGAACGCTATTTATTTTGTAGTTCTTATTACGTTATCGGTGTTTTTGGCGTTTGGAAAGCCCGACCAGCGCTGCGCAAGAAGACTCAGGCCGGCTTTCGCACCTCTCGAATGAACTGAACGGGCTGGTGGGGCGCTTCAAGTCGTAGAGGCGGTCCGATGCGCTTGGCTATCGGTACAACAGAGGTGCCAGCAGTGCACACATGCCGCGCCAGTGCGAACCTTCCCAGTAAACCCGCTGGCAGGCGTCGCAGCGCAGGAAGTGCGAATAGAGGATGCCAACGCGTGGCGGCACCTGCGCCCGGGCCAGTTCCGGGCTGATCTCGTGCAGCGGCAGGTTGCAATGAAGGCACAGGCTGAATGGCCGCGCGCTACGCGCCAGGTCGAGGCGTTCGTACAATTCGCGCAGCTGCAGCGACGGTTTCAGGGCATGCACGTAACAGCCGTGGCTGATGATCCGTCGCTTGAGCAGTTCGCGGTCGCGGGTTAGCACGATGCGTCCTTGCTGCGCAGCGATCTCGGCGATCTCGGCATCCTCGAAGCCATTGTCGTAGAGGGTGTCGAAGCCGCTCATGCGCAGCAGGTTGGCCAGCCCGCCAAGGTGCGCATCAGCGACGAAGCGCAGCACCCGTAAAGGTTGCGCACGAACCTTGAGCAGCGGGCTGATGTCCAGCGCTTCGAACTTGGGATACACCGCCAGCCGGTCACCGTCGAAAATCACCCGCTCGAAGCCCACCGACTCGCCGTTGAGCAGCACCAACTCGACCTCCGTGTGCGGTATCCCGAGCGCCTCGATCATGTGCTTGACCGTCGCCGCTCGCGCGCACTCGCAAGTGAAGGACTGCCGCCGCCGTTCGGCCGGCAGGAAATCGTTGAGCTCCTCGTAGAAGCGGAAGGTTGCTCTGGTCATGTTGAACAGTATGGCAGGGCTGCAAGGATGAGCGAGTCTAGCCCGGACATCTTCTCCGGCGGCCCCCAAACTACGAAACGCCCGCTGAACGATTTAGCCGAAGCTGCATGAGATACACATCATCGGGCGTTGGGATCTACGAGAGCAAAATCAACTCAAAGCGCTGTTAGCACAGCGTCTTTTGGTAATAGAGTCGAGTCTGTCCTGGTGGGTAATCTGCCAAGCGTCCGAACTCGGAGTACCCAAGTTTTCGATAAAAACCTGGCGCCTGAAAGCTGAAGGTCTCTAGCCAAATGCCAATGCAGTTCTTCTTTTGCGCGATATCTTCGGCCATGCGCATTAACCGCTCCCCGATACCCTGGCCCCGCATCTGTTCAGGAACGCTGACAAGATCGATGAGTAGCCATCGATAGGAGATCTTCCCGTACAGCCCGCCAATGACTTCGTCCCTGTCAGGGGCTCGTAGCAGCAGAGCAAATGTTTCATGCGCGTCGTCTCCGCCGTTAGTCAGGTTATGGGCCAGCAGCGGGGTCAGAATGGCGAGGCGCTCTGCCTCCGTTACATTTTCTGATAGTTGGATTTGTGCAGGCATGGTGCTCTCCCTGAGCGTTTTGCAACCGGGTCAAAAGGGTATCCCATTCGCGTCATCCATGATGATTCAACCGGCCGATGTAACAGATTGGCTAGCTACTTTCTTGGAGAATCTCTTACCAAAAGCAATCCACCATTTTTCATAATAGAAGGTCGAGATATGCGCGGTGAGAAAAATGGCGGCGAACAACAAAGGGCGCTTCAAGTATTTTATGACGGTATCTCCGCTGCCCAGCCAAGTATTTATTAGCAGCGGATGAACAACGTAGAGAGCGTACGAGATGGTGGCAATATAAAATAGAGCGCGATTATTCAGAAGCTGGGCAACGGGTGTCCGGCTATTGAGTAATGTGCTCCCCACCATTGCTGCGGCAAGATAGGGGCGGAAGTAGTTCATGAAGCCCGCATCGGGATGACAGGACAAGACAAACAGGAGGCATAAAAATATTTGTGCGATCCCTGTTTGTGTCGGAAGTTTCGCAAGGATGTTACCCAGTCTATTGTTGTATATCAGTGCAAGTATGCATCCGGAAAGTATTTCATCAATGCGGTAATAAGTATTGATTGCGACATGGACGTCGTTCATGACCCGGTACATCGTGACGGCGATGCAGAGACAAGGGATTAGCAGTATCCACTTGTTTCTCATCAAAACTACCAGCAAAGCGATGGCGAAATAAAACTGGACCTCCATGCACAAACTCCATAGGTGGCCATTTACACTGCCAAGCCACATGGGCGGCCAGTTGGCAACGAACAGAAAGTTTGCGATGTAGAAATCCGGAGTGCTGTTCATGACCGGTAAAGCAATGAGCATGTACAACCAGGCGAGCGGCACAACCCGAAAGATTCTGCGGATTAAAAAATCAACGACGCTGCTGTTGTTGAGCAGAAAGTTTGTTATCAGGAAACCCGATAGCGTAAAAAATATAGCCATTCCCATAACGCCTGCGGCGGCATTGAATTGCCAAGGCTTTGGGCCAAGTGGTAGCAGGTGGCACGCCAAGACAAGCAAGATGCTTATGCCGCGCCATCCATCAAGTACGCTGAATCGAGAGCCCGCTACGGAATCACTATTCATATTTGCATCCCGCTCTTGGGTCGATAGAGGGCATTCTATAAAGGCAGCGCTGCGACTGAAAACTGTCTGAATTCATATAAAAACCCAGTAGTTACAGCGGTAAAAAATTCAAGAAATCTGACCATTTAAGCCTGTAGTCTAGGACACCTTTTGCACTTTACACTTCACGCCATGAAAAAATTCCAGGCGCGAGGAGTTCGCTAAATGACTGGGTTTTTGGCGTTGTTTGTTTGACGTTGCTTGATAGCGTGGCGCTAAGTGAATCGCCCACGGTCGCTCCATAAGCCGGTGCGTCGCCATAAGATGAAAAAGCGTTCCGTCGCGGTAGCGCGTTATCCAGATTGCGCGTAAGTCAGCGCCGGTTCATTCCGGCGTTGTGGTCAGGAGGTGGGATCGGCGTGGTAGACGATTCCTCCTCCCGGAGTCCATGGCGATGATCAGGCTTGCGCCGCGCTCATCCCGCCAGTGGCCATGGATTTTTTGCGCACCGCTTGATAGAGCAGGCTGGACACCATGAAGCCCACTATGGCCAGTATGCTCATCAGGCTGAAGACATAGTTGTAACCCTGTTGACCGGGGAAGTGGTCGAGGATCGCGCCATAGATCACGTAGGCAAACATGCCGGGTGCATAGCCGATCAGGCAACCGATGCCGAAGGCCGAGCCGGTGATGTGCTGGGGAATGCCGACCTCACCCATGGGCGCCCAGAACACGCCGCGCATGGAGAACACGATCAGGGCGAAGGACAGGGTGGCGGCCATGCCCGCATAGATGAAGCCCGGGCTTTTCGGAATCAGCATGATCACGCCCATCAGCGGCAGCAGCGCCAGGAATGCCCACTTCAGGTAGCGGCTGGTGCTCTTGAACTGCTTGTCGGCGATGAAACCGCCGGCAGGACCGCCGAGGATCTTCAGGAAGTATTGGTTGATGATGCCGTAGGCACCCACCAGAGCCACGGGCAACCCGTACATTTCCTTGAGGTAGGGAATGAAGTAGGTCAGGCCGCAGTAGACGATGTAGACCATGAACACGTTGAGGCTGACCAGCCAGATGCCCGGTACCTTGATCGCCTCCATCAGGTTCGCCAGACCGTTCTTCGGCTTGGCCACCGACTGCGCGCTGCCGCTCTTGAGCAGGAACCAGGTCAGGGTGCCGGCCAGAATATCGATGACCGAGTAAAACAGGATCGCCGACTTCAGGCCGGTTTCGCCCGAACCCATGGCGACGAACACGCCCAGGGCGGAAAAGGCCACCAGTGTATCCACCACGCCACGCCCGCCTTCGAGCAGGCCGAACAACCGGCCTTGCTCCTGATCGTCACCCAGGTTGCGGATGGCTTTGAGCAGCGATGGCCAGAACAGGCAGTCGGCACAAATCGCCAACAGACTGAACACGATCAGCAAATTGCTGAAGGGCGGAAAGGTCGCCAGGTACAACCCCAGGCCACCGGTGCCGATCAGGCCGAGAGGAATCAGTTTGCGCGTGTCGTAGCGATCGGCGAGCAGGCCACCCACCACAAACAGCGCGGTGGCGATGATCGCGTTGGCACTGAGCAGCATGCCGATTTCAGTGTGGCTCAAGCCCATGAATTCCTGCATGGGTACATAGAAGGCGTCCTTGAGGTTCGCCAGCTTGTAGATGGTGCCGCCACCGAGGATGAGGATCAGGAATCTGAGCCATTTGGCCTTGTTTTGAGTTGTCATTATTGTTCTCCGGGCGTAGTCGGGTCGTCAGGTTCAGGCGTTGGAAGGGCTGGCCAGGGTCAGTTCAGCCAAGGTGCGCATTTCGGCCAGCAGGCTACGGACATAGGCGACCTGGTTGTTCGCCCAGCGGTGTTCGTCGGCCAGCATTCGCTCAAGGGAGTAGCCGTTCGGCAGCGGCGTTTCGCTCATCTCCCGGTAGGCAATGAAGGGATCGGCCGCCTCAGTGCTCTGGCGGAAGGCCGGGGCCACGTAGTGGTTTTCCTGCTCGAGGATGAACGCGATCACCTGCGGGGTTGCTTCGCCCAGCATCAACAGCTCGAACAGCATGCGGGCGCTGGGCAGATCATCCTCGTCGCTGCCCTGCAAAACGCCGTAATGGCCGAAGCCGTTTTGCTCGGGGACGATGCGCACACCCTTGAGGTGAGTCTGGCGGATGTGCGGCGCCAGGTTGCGCAGGGCCTGCAGGGGCTGTTCGCAGGCATTGATCATGTTGCCGAAGTCAAACAGAGCATGCAGGCGAGGGTGGTTGAGTCGGTTGAGCAGTTGCGCGATTTCGCCGCTTTTGAGTTCTTCATGCTGCTCGAAGTCAAAGTACAGATCGTGTGCGTCGGCCTGTTGTGCGAGGTAGTGCAGGTCGGTCTCGATCACGTCCATGACCCGCGAAAGCTTGCCCTCGTAACGTGAGTAAACACGGATGTTGCGCACCCCCAGGGCCCTGGCGATGGCGATCACCTGGTCGACATCCTTTTTCAGCGTGCTGCTGATTTCCAGGTGCACATCCAGCCCCAGCGCTTTGGCCTTGGCGGCAAACGCCTGGAGCTGCGCGGGTGACATTTGGCTCAGGCTGTTTTCCTCGCCGTCGAGCAAGTGCAGGCTCAGGCCTTGCAGCTCGTGGCGATAGGCGAAGTCCAGCATGTCGGCAGGGATGACACGACCGTGGGTGAGGTTGGTCAGTAGCGGGTAGGCGTGGGCAAACAGGCGCAATTGCCCGAGACGTTCAAGCAGCCGCCGGGCCAGGGCGTCCGTCAGCACGGGAACAGCCCCGTGTTCGACCACTTTATGGCTCAGCAAGGCGTTGAATCGTTCCTGGATCTTATTGTTCATTAGAGTCGTTCCTGGTTCAGACACCGGGTCTACCGGCGCAGCCTTTATCGCGCCAGTCAGGAACTCTCGATAGATCCATTATCAGTTAATTGATAAGACCACTTGCCTCGCATCAAGTGGTCGGCGGCAGATAACCCAATATGCGCAAGGCCTGGGCCAGCGCTTCGACACGTTCCCGGGCCTGGTTTTCAGGCGTGCCGGCAAAGCCGATCAACAGAGCTGGCGGCAGGGCAAGTTTGATGCGGTAGTCGCTCAAGGCGTAGGTGTGGATGTTGTGCTGGGCCAGTTGCCGGGCGATGTCAGTGTCACTGAGTTCAGGGGGCAGCCAGGCGATCAGGTGCATGCCGGCATCCGTCGGAGTGATCCTGAAAAAGCTGCCAATCTGCTTTTCAATCTGTTCGATCAATGCCTCTTGGCGCGCCTTGTACAGCGCACGCATGCGGCGGATGTGCCCCAGAAAGTGGCCTTCGATCATGAAGTCTGCCGTTGTCGCCTGAAGCAGGGTAGGCGGACTGCGATCCATGACCGCGCGCAGGGTGCAAAAGGGTTCGACCAGGGCCTGCGGCAGAATCACGTAACCCAGTCTCAGTGACGGAAAGAGCACTTTGCTGAACGTGCCGACGTAGATCACCCGGGCCATCTGGTCCATGGCATACAGCGCCGGGAGGAGTCGGCCACTGTAGCGAAACTCACTGTCGCAATCGTCCTCGATGATCCAGCTCTGATGCTGCGCAGCCCAGTCGATGAGTGCCTGGCGCCGCGCATAACTCAGGGTGACACCCAAAGGATGCTGGCGCGAAGGCGTACAAAACACCAGGCGGGCATCAGGGCACTCGGTCAGGCCTTGCTGGACATCGATCCCCTGTTCATCGATACGCAACGGAATCACCTGAGCCCCCTGGGCCTGCAACGCAATGCGCGCGGCGATGTGCCCCGGGTCCTCCATCCAGACGCTGTCCTGAGGATTGAGCAGCAGCATGCCCAGCAGGTTGAACGCTTGCTGCGCGCCGGAAACGATCACCACTTGCCCGGCACTGCAGTCGATGCCACGAGCATCGAAGACGTATTCGGCAATCGCTGTGCGAAACGCCTGCAAGCCTTGCAACTCGCCATAACCCAGAATGGCCTTGGTTGGCTTGAGCAAATGACGGTTCATCAGGCGCCGCCAGATCGCCTGCGGGAATGCGTCATAGCTGCTGTGGCTGGGCAGGAAGGAGGTCGGGGTCGCGGGGTCCCAGTCGGCATAGGACACCCCGCGAAAATGATCGCTGCGCAGCGACAGCATCGACTGGCTCAAGTCGGAGAGGCGCGGTGGCTGGCGCGGTTGCTCGTCCTCGATACCCCGGCTTTCCCACTCAGTGCCGACATACGTACCGGCGCCAGTGCGCGAGGCCAGGAAACCTTCGGCAATCAGCTGATCGAAAGCATTGAGAATGGTGATCCGCGATAACCCCAACTCGTTGCTCAAGGTCCGGGTCGACGGCAGGCGCACGCCCCCCTGGATTCTGCCGTTGAGTATCTGTTTGCGAATCTGCAGATACAGTTGGCGGTACAGGGGAATGGCACTGGCACGGTCCAACTCGATAGCCGACAGCAGCAAACCTGCGGGGGATTTCATGACATGCTCGTCTGGGCGAAATGGGATTTGACCGGGAAACCGTCAGGCGACGGGGAGGTAAGGGTATCGAGCGATACCCGATAAGTCATCCGTCTGGCGTTGATGTCCGGCGCAATACGAAACCAGGGGGCAATACAAAGCGACTGCCAGCTTACGGCTGTGTCAGATACACCGGTAGCCTGATCGAGAGCTACGCTAATGCCTGGTGAGGCCCGGTCCATCCCAATCAGCAGTGGCGCACGAACATGGTTTTCTCTTTACTGATGGCGTTGGTATTAGCGTTCCTGATTGGCTGGGTTTCGCAGCGCATGGGTATGTGCCTTGTCAAAGCGAGCGAACAATTGCTGGCGGGGCGCCCGACGTTGTTTGTCGCACTGACATCGTGTGGATTGTTCGGGTTGATGCTGGCCCCGCTCTATCGTTTCTCCGAGGTCAGCCTGCCGCTGTACTCGCCTGGTATTTCCTATCCTTTACTGGTTTCGGGCGGCTTGTTGTTCGGGGTGGCATCGGTGCTGAACAACGGTTGCAGCGTAGGCACGCTGACCAAGTTTGCCTGTGGCAATTTCAATAAACTGTTCACAATGATCGGCTGGGTCCTGGGGATCGTGCTCTGGTATTACATGCGCATGATGCCCGAACAGAAGACCATTCTGATGCCGGAAATTTCCAGCCGCCATTACTGGCTGTTGATCGGTGTAGTGGCACTGGTGCTGATATTTTTGGTCGGCATACAGGGTAATAAACACCTGGTTCTCTCCAGTATGCTGCTGGGTGCGTTGACGAGTGCGCTCTATACGTTCGAGCCGTTATGGACACCTAGTGTGTTCTTTTACAATGTTTCGCAGATGTTCTGGCAAGCCGATATGGCAATCAGCGCCCGGCGTATTGCGGTGTTTGTTATGTTGCTGGCAGGCATGTTGAGTTTTACCCTGTACAGGAAAACGTTCTGTTTCGAGGCCTTTACCCCATCAAAGGCTGGCGTTCATTTGTTGGCGGGTATTTTGATGGGGATTGGGGCTTCGATGATGCTCGGCGGTAACGACTCGCAAATACTGTTGGTGTTTCCAACACTGAGCGTTGCTTCAAGCATTCCACTGGTGTCGATTGCCACAGGCATTCTGGTGTCATTGTGGTGCAAAAAACGCGGTACGAGTTGAACAGGCGGTTCCAGAGCGAGCATTTCGTGGGAAGGGGCTGGTTTGATTTCGTCTGGCTGAACATTTGCAAAGTGTCGATTGGAGCTGGTCGCTGAGAGCCGCTTTCGACTCAATAATATAGGCGGTGACGACAGACAGAAATCGGCCAGTTTCAGCCATTGCTGACCGGCAGCTAGGGGGCGATTTCAGCCCCTCGCGACGGGCAAACATCGGCCAATAGTTGCCTGTAGCGAAGGGCTGTTTCCGACCCGATGCGGTCATCGAGATTGTGGCTAGTGATCCTGAATTTCATACCAAGGTGCCTTGGACGTTACTTCGACATGCGTATGCTTGTCAGAAGTAAATGGACACCGTCAACCCAACATTCAGGCTTTAAGATATTCAACGATTTGGTCAATGTTGCTGATATGCGGTGCTGTGCAAATCAAATCGCTGGAGAGACACCATGGATAATTGAGACTCTGTAGCCAATTTATCACCGATTCCAAGTCCTGTGCTACGCAGGCCTGCATGTGTTCGATCGTGATGCAGAGGTGCGTTGCAAGCCCTGATGTTGGCAGAAACCGCCAGTGATATTCCCCGCAACCTACACGCAGTTCGCCAGTTGCCTTAACTGACATCCCTACCAACCATTTGCACGTATGTGTGGTGGTCCCTGCATTGGGTGGTTCGCCGAGGCAGAACGTATAGACGTTCTCGTAACATTGGCCAAAGCGGCGCACCAGTATGTCCGCGATACCTGTCCGGCCGCTGACATGGGGAGGGAATGAAATAGTGCCTGTACGCACAACCATTTCAAGGGTTGCGTCGGAAGTGAAGCATTGCCGTAGAAGGTCTGGTCGGTTTCCGTCCTTGGCAAGGATGTATTTCTCAACCGAGCGAGCAGAGGTTGGCATTTTGGATACGTCCTGAAAGTCGATGATGTTAAGTTTTGTAATGGTCTAATGAAACCGGATACCCATTTAGGCGAGAATGCTCGCCAGATCGAGGTGTCCGGTTTCATTAGACCACTACAGATCGGCAAGGAAAATATTCTGCCAAATCGGTGTGCCTCGACCCTTTAAAGCGGCCGGTTGAGCACCAGTAAACGTGCCGCCAGAGCTGTCATTACCGCAGCGAAGCCATAAGCACCAAGGCGTTTAGATATCATGCCTTTGCTGAGGCGTCCATGCAGCCGTCCGGCGCAAAATCCGAGCAGGGAATGGAAGATCAATGCGATCAGCGCAAGCAACAAACCTAAGAACATCAATTGCAAGGTGACGCTGCTGGCACCTACGGTGACGAATTGCGGCAGGAATACCATGAAGAACAACAGCGCCTTGGGATTTAACAGGCTGTTGAGCGTGGCTCGGGCAAAGATCTTCCGAAAGGAAGCCTGTGTAGCTTGAGTATCAGTATCCGCAGGAGGAGTCTTCAATGCCTGCCAGGCCAGCCACATCAGATAACAAGCCCCGGCCCACCGTAGCAAGTCAAACGCCGGCGCCCAACTCATCACCAGCGCACCGAGACCTGCGCTAACCATGACGGTCATCAGCACATCGGCCAGGGTTATTCCTAGTGCTGCGGCGAGGCCGGCGCGCCAGCCGTGGGTGACTGCATGGCTGCTGACGATAGCCATGTTAGGGCCAGGCACGATCAGCAACATCAAGGCGGCAACAATGAATAGGTAGAGGTTAGTGGCGTCCGGCATAGAGCAATACTTCCTTGTGTGAGGAGTAATGCTAACCGGTAGTAGTTAGGCAGAAGCAGATACAGTGGGGATGGATTTGGCCGCAACAGTCTGGTGTGGAGAGGCAAAATAATCCGTTCGACAGCATGGTGAAACAAGTTCGAGCGGCTGCTATTGGCCGATTCTGTTGAAAAAGTCGACCATGGTTTCCACGGCAGAAAAGTACGCGCTTGAGATTGAAATCTTTTCTATGAGCAGAGGGTTCCAGGCTCAGATTTCGCGTAGCTGCGCGCAAAAAAGGCGTTTTCAGCAACCAGAATGCGGGCAGTCTGGAAGGACCGACTTTTTCAACACAATCGGCCGTTATCTGCCCTTTACGAAGGGCAGCTTCACGCCCTGAGGAAGTCAGTCAACCTAAATCAAGACTCTTGAGGAGCGGTGACCCACGCTTCCTCAAAGCATTCAAATAGGTGGTTTCATCGTAAGGC
>NZ_LMCV01000032.1:0-49478 GCF_001424925.1 Pseudomonas sp. Root329
CGTAGTCTACAGGTGCATGCGTAGTCTACAGGTGCATGTTCCACCCTCGCTGACAGCTACCTGCCAACCGTTACCAGTATCGGTGAAGGCGGGACGGACTATCTATAATGGGTCGATTCTGTTGAAAAAGTAGCTCCCCTATCTGGCCTGCGGCAAAATATCTGCATTGGCCAGCAGGGAAGCACGCAGCATGATGGGACAGTTATCGAGTGGGCAGGAGCGGCTGTTTTACTCGTTCAACCTTGAAGATCACATTCCAGCCAATCACCTTCTGCGCAGCATTGATCGGTGTCTCGATCTGAGCGACCTGCGCCACTACCTCGCCGATTTCTATAGCCCGATTGGGCGTCCGTCGATTGATCCTGAACTGATGATCCGCATGCTGATCGTGGGCTATTGCTACGGCATTCGCTCCGAGCGGCGGTTGTGCGAAGAAGCTCATCTGAACCTGGCCTATCGCTGGTTCTGCCGGTTGAGCCTTGAAGACGAAGTGCCCAATCACTCGACGTTTTCCAAAAATCGACATGGCCGTTTCCGGGACAGTGATCTGTTTCGCTGGCTGTTCAATGAAGTGCTGCGTCGTTGCATGGAGGCAGGCTTGGTCAAAGGTGAAGGCTTTGCCGTGGACGCCAGCATCATCAAAGCGGATGCCAGCCGGCAGCGCGGTGTACCGGGTGATGAACCGGTCAACTGGAGCGATCCGACCCTGAGCACCCGCGCCGTGCGTGAGTATCTTGAGGCACTCGATGAAGAGGCTCTGGCCGAAACGCTACCGAAGCGTCTATCGCTGACTGATCCTCAAGCCCGCTGGACCGCAGCTCCAGGTGGCCCAGCGTTCTACGCTTACTCCACGAATTATCTGATCGATACCGAGCACGGCGTGATCATGGATGTGGAACCCACACCGGCTCATCGAACCGCAGAAGTCGAGAGCACCAAGACGATGATCGATCGCGTTGAGGCGCAGTTCGACATCAAGCCGGAACGCCTCATTGGCGACACCGCTTACGGTACCGCGCCGATGCTGGCCTGGATGGTGGAGGAAAAAGACATCGAGCCGCATGTGCCGGTGTGGGACAAAACCGAGCGCAAGAACGACAGCTTCTCGAGCAACGATTTTCAATGGAATGAAGAGACGGAGGAGTATCGCTGCCCGGCCGGCAACCCATTGCGCAGCGAGTGGCGAGCCTTCAAGAATGAGCGTTCGCACGTCACCAAAGCCAACACCATCATCTTCCGATCCAGGCAGAGCGACTGCGTAGCGTGTCCGATGAAAGCCAAGTGCTGCCCGAACACTGCGTTCCGCAAAATCGCTCGCAGCGTCCATGAAGCCGCTCGTGATGTGGCTCGGCGCATTGCAGCAACGCCAGCGTATCAGCGCTCTCGCCACGAACGTAAAAAGGTCGAAATGTTGTTCGCCCACCTCAAGCGCATCCTGAAACTGGATCGCTTGCGACTACGTGGCATGAGTGGCGCGACCGATGAGTTCACGCTGGCGGCTGCGGTACAGAACCTGCGTCGACTGGCCAAACTGACATCTCAGGGGCCACCTGCCACGGGATAGGTGCGCCTGCACGAAGCAAAAAACCTCAAATTAACCCAATAACTGAGCAGCAAAGGTCAACGAAGGGCCGAGAAACCACTCAATGTGGTGAGTAGGTTCTCCGGTGGTAGCCGTGCCTGAGTTCAGTCGAAATGAAAAACCGACTTTTTCAACAGAATCGGTCGATTACAGCCCTTCGCGACAGGCAGCAATCGACCCAAGCTGCCGTTGACCAAAGGCAGAATTCGGCCATGAGGAGACACTTGCTGCCTGGCTTGATCAGAATCTCCATCGGCCCCTCTCATGCTGATTGCCTGCGCCAGGTGCCGGGTGATGTGCCGAACTGGCGTTTGAATGCGCGACTGAACGCAGCTTCGGATTCGTAGCCAACTGCAAAGCCGATTTGCGCCACATTACCGCGACCTTCGCGCAGGTGTTGAGCCGCCACGTGCATACGCCAGAGCGTCAGGTATTGCATCGGTGGCTGTCCGACCAATGCCGTGAATCGCTCCGCGAATACCGAGCGCGACATGCCCACTTCAAGCGCCAGGGCTTCTGCCGTCCAGCCTTCGGTTGGACGGGCATGGAGCAGCGCCAGTGCGCGCCCGATATGCGGATCCCGCAAACCCGCCAGCCACCCGCGCCGTTCAGCGGGGAGGTTCGCGACATACTGGCTGACGGCTTCGACGAACAGCAATTCGGATAGCTTGGCGATGACCGTTGTCGAGCCGACGCGCCCCGCCGCGATCTCACTGACAGCGAAACGGAATGAGCTTTCAATCCAGGCTCCCGAAGCCGTCGCGCGCACGTCTAACTTCAATAAGGATGGCAGCGACGAAAGCAACGGACTGAACGGTGTTTCAGAGCCGAGGAATCCGCACAATAACTGTGTGGCCTCGCCGTCCCCGCCGTACTTTATTCGTGAAATGCCGCCGACTTCCGGCGGCTGAATAACCTCGCGCGCCGACATGGGCGCAATGCTTAGATCACTGCCAAAAGTGTGAACGTCATTGCGAGGAAGCAGAATGAGTTCGCCTGCCCGTACGTCGAGGGTGGCGCCATCGTCGATTCGCAATTGCATGTGCCCCGCCGCGACAAAATGCGACGCAATGATATGTCGAGGTGCCGCCAGGAACGGTTTGCAATCGTCCGCTGAGATTCTTCCACTGACGCACCAGGGCGCAGTGAACTCCGCCTCGAGGAAGACCCCTCCAGACAGCCGAATCACACGCAAGACATCAGAAAGCGCATCCAACAATTGCCAGCCCTCCTTTCCGGAGTCCGGAGCATGTAATCAGGCGCACTGGTCATTCACTGCCTGAACTGCGAGGCCCAGATTAGCACCAACGCGGACACTGTGATCGAGGCGATCCCCAGATGCTTCACCACTGGTCATTGACTCCCGCGTTAACCGTAATTGACCCACTCCAACTCGACCACGGAAGCCGGAGATCAATATGAACACCGCAGCGACCCTACCCAGCTCAGATTCGGGCAACGCCGCCCGTTATGCTCAACTTGTCAGATCATCGAAGAAAGCGGAATGGCAGATCGATCGCGATTTGCTACAGGACCGCAGCTTCGACTTCTCGCGCAAATTCTTGCCCGATGGACTATCGCGGATCGACCGCCTGACCTTTCTCGCCGCGGACGAGGCGCGCCTGCTCAGCCAGATTCAGGGTCGAACCTATGCGTATATCTTTGGCCTGGTCGAGCGTTTTATCAGTGCCAAAATGCTCGATCAAGGTCGGGCCCACGTATTTGACGATCAGCTCGCACTCGAAGCGCTGGTGCGTTTTTCCAACGACGAGATCAAGCATCAGGAGCTGTTCCGACGCATTGAGACGATGATGGGTACGCAATTGCCAGCGGGATATCGTCAAGTTGCCGATCCAAGCGATGTGGCGCGCGCGGTACTGGCGGCCAGCACCTGGTCGGTGTTGGCGCTGACCTGTCATATCGAGCTGTTTGTTCAGACGCACTACGTGCAAAGCATCGCCCCGCGCGAGGAGTTGTGCCCACTCTTCAAGGATGTCTTCAAATTTCACTGGAAGGATGAAAGCCGGCACGTCGTACTCGATGAACTCGAGTGGGAGGCGGAGCACGCGAAACTCTCGCCGACCGAGCGCGACCAGGCAGTGAACGATCTGATTGCGCTGGTGGCGGCCGTCGACGCAATCCTGCAGGCACAATCGGCATCCGATGCCGACTACTTCATTCGAAATGTTTCACGATCGTTCAGTGTCGATGAGACAGCGTAAATCAAAGCCTCCGTGCTGAGCGCCTACCGCTGGCAATACATTATCTCGGGCGTGCAGCATCCACACTTTGGCCGGCTGCTGACGCGCATGACAACTCCTGCACAGCTGTCCAGGATTCAGACCGCACTGGCACCCATCATGAGCAATTGATCGACAGGGGGCGACCGACCGCGCGTCGGTCGCGCTACGGTGCGATGACGTGCTGAAAATGATTGATTGAGGAAGGCAGCCATGACGATTCCGATGTGGATGCTGCTTGGATTTGCGACCTGGACTTTGCTGCTGTTGATGGCAACCGTCGGGGTGTATCGCTGGGTCAGAATCCTGTTCTCGAATGTTCCGATTGCTTCTTTCCGAAGCGATCAGCTCGAAGGCGAGGATTGGTATCGGCGCGGGACAAGAGCACACGCGAACTGTGTGGAAAACCTGCCTGTCTTTGGCGTCATCGTGTTGGTGATTTCAGCCCTTGGGGTCGGCG
Organism: Pseudomonas sp. Root329; assembly: GCF_001424925.1. Lineage (NCBI taxonomy): Bacteria > Pseudomonadati > Pseudomonadota > Gammaproteobacteria > Pseudomonadales > Pseudomonadaceae > Pseudomonas > Pseudomonas sp. Root329. Next base: position 4,283 of record NZ_LMCV01000032.1, read on the forward strand.
GCCCTGCAGTGAACTACTTGTCGATAATCATCCTGATCGCTCGCGTGTGTCAGTCTCTGGTTCACGTATCGCATGTGCAAACCGATACGTTCGTGGCGGTTCGGTTTACCTTCTTTTGCGTGCAGTTGGTCTGTTTTCTCGCGCTCATCGTTATAGCCGCTTGTTACGGCGCATGAATACTCAAATAGAGGCGATTTTTTCGTACAAACCCTGGACCGTGCTCACGCCAGCAGCTCGGTGATCCACCGGGCCTGTCGGGCTATGTCTTGCACCTTCTCCTCGGGCACGGCCTGCCGTGCACGGGCGAAGTGGGTCAGGGTCTTCTGCTTCTCGCGCAGTATGCGCTGCCACTTGATCAGGAACGCCGGGCTGCGTGCCTGCAACTGCAGCGGGCCGAAGTACAGCTCCTCGGCGGTGTACATCACCGGCCCGGCGCGCTCGGCGACGATGATTTCGTAGTCGAAGCGGTTTTCCCGCAGCAGTTCCTCGCAGAGGATGCGGTAGCCATTTTCCATCAGCCATTGGCGCAGTGGCTGCTCGCCGCCGTTGGGCTGCAGAATCAGGCGCTCCTGGCCGCTCAGGCGCGTCTTGCCGCTGTCGAGGATGTCGCGGATCGTCTCGCCGCCCATGCCGCAGATGCTGATCGCCGTGATCCCGTCTCCCGGCTCGATCGCCGCCAGACCATTGGCCAGGCGCACGGTGATCCGCTGGTCCAGGTCGTTCTCGCGCACGGTGCGTTCGGCCGAGCAGAACGGCGTCAATGCCACCTCGCCGGCCACCGCCGCCACGATGGCGCCACGGCGCATCAACGCCACCGGCAGGTAGCCGTGATCCGAGCCGATATCGGCCAGGCGCGCATCTGCTGGCACATGCGCCGCCACGCGCTCCAGGCGCTGGGACAATGTCTGTTCGTTCAACCGCCGTTCCTTTTTCAGTGTCCGCATCAGGTCGATATCAGCAGGTAGCGAAAGGCGCAGGCACCTGTGGTATTGCCATACCCACGTTGAGAGAAATTCCCCATAAATGGGCTGTATTACCCGCATCCAGTTTCAACTTTTTCGATGGAGAACTGACCACAGAATCAGGCTGCCCCGCCGGCGGGGGATTATAGGCTGTTAATTTTTTTGGCACAGAGAATGCTGTGTGTTCACTAGTTGCCTTGAAAAACACCTGCGCCGCAGATCAGGCGAGCAATGCCAGCCCTTCCGAGGAGTCACTTTCATGCGCATCGAGCCGCTAATCCTCACGCTGGTACTCATTCTTTTCATTTTTACGATAGGAACAGCCTGGAGTCTTATCAACTTATTCAGCAGTTAAGAGTCAGTGGGAAGCATTCATGGACAGGCGGGGGACAGAAACGACAAGCCCCGCAATGTGCAGGGCCCGTTGAGCACAAGATCACGCCGGACCAACATCCAGTCATGCAGAGCTTCAATGACGCAGTTTCAAGGCTTGATCTGGCCCTGATTGGCGCACAAAGAGCCCAGCCCGAGCAGCAGGGCCGAACGCTTGGGTTTCAGGTACGACTCGATCCGTGTCAGGGTGCAAGGCGCCAGGGCTTGTAATGCCGCTGGAAGCGGTTCCTGGACAAACAGCAGGCCCGGCGTATCGGCTACGCTGCCGGCCTGCGACTCGGTGATCGAACTGACGGGCCGCCCCATGTAATAGACCAGGCGAATGTCAGCAGCTCCCAAGCTATAGGTCGGGAAGTTTGGGTACGCGTCGGTGGCGGCCTTTATCTGCGCAAATCCGTCGATCCGATGGGCGAACACCCGCCCTTCAAGACCCAAGTAGAACAGCGTGTATCCCGCCAGTACCACGGCCGGAACAATGCGCAGACTCCAGCGCTGCCAAGGGTGCCGGGCCTGGGTCAGCAGTTGGCTCCAGTGCCAGGCCAACAGCAGGGCGATGGCCGGGTAGATAGGCAACAGGTACTTGGCGTGCTTTTCGGTGAACAGCGAGAACAGCAGCAGAGGCACCAGAATGCAGCACAGCAACAGGGTCAGCTGCGGGCTCAGGCGGATGGCGTGCCAGAGTTGCCGCGGCCGTACCAGTAATATCAGCCAGAAGGGAAAGAAATCCCCAGCCAGATACAACAGATAGGCATACCAGGCTTCTGCCCCCTGGCCATTGATTTTCTTGACGATGTCTTCGTTGAGGATGGCCGACCAGACGCCCCAGCCCTCCTGCATCGACACCGCCAGATACCAGGAAATCCCGACCAGCACCGCAAGCATCCAGCCCCAGCCGTCACACAGAAAAGCTCGAGCCAGACGATCGCGGCTGATCAACGCATAGACCAGTATCGGTGCGGTCACCCACAACAGACAGACCGGCCCCTTGGTCAGCAAGGCACAGCCGAGCAGCCCGTAGCTGAGCCAGACCCAGCTGCGACCGCCTTGCGCGAACAGAAAGCGCCCTGCACAAAACAGCGCCAGCAGACACAGGCTGGTCAAAGGCATTTCGATTTCTGCCCGGCGGGCAAACAGGCTGAACCCGGCATTCGCCGCCAGGAACACCACAGCCAGCAGCGCCACTTGTCGCCCGGCGAATGCACTTGCCTGGCGATACAAGGTCAGACAACACAGCGTCGCAAACAGCGCCGAAGGCAGGCGCACGCTCCATTCGGAGAGGCTGCCCAACAGTGACGTGCTGACCAGGGCCAGCCAATAGAACAGCGGCGGTTTGGACAGGTACAGCTCGCCGTTCATGTACGGCAACAGCCATTGGCCAGCCTCGTGCATTTCCCGTGTCGTAACGGCGCGCCGGGCTTCATTGACGCTCATGAACGGCAAACTCCCCAGCCCCCAATAAAACAGCAGCAGGAGCAACACCGCCACACCCAGGGTTGGCCAGTCCAGCGCGCGCCGCGCGGTTTGCATCGGCAGGAATGCCACGCCTTCTCTACTCATACACGCCTTACTCCTTCCCCAAGATGCACGAAAATACGTGAGTCTGCCCAACAGGTCAGCTCATCGTGCTTTCGTGAACTAATAACAACGTATTGCGCCTTCACGTAAGTTCCCGCTGGTTTCCAACGGGACACGAAGTGTAGCCAAGGCTGTAGAAAAGTTAGCGTGCGCTAATCACACTTTGCAAACTTGGGTTTCGCCGACTAATGCCCACTTAAATTTAAGCGCCCCCCCTCTCTTGGCTTTGCGGGGCTGGGTAGGTGACTTGGCCGGACGGATACAAAAACAGCCAGTTTTATTAAAAAGAAAAAGGGAGGGCATCCATGCCCTCCCCTCCGCTTTTCACGCGTCTGCGACAGTACTGATCAGGACCTCAAGTGGCGAGAATGAAGTCTGCGGCAGTGACGGTTGTTGCATCGGCCACACCGACCAGGCGGATGGAGTCAGCTATTCCTGCGGAGCTGATCAAGGTATCCGCACCGAGATCGGTGATGATGACGAGGCCGGCAAAGGTCGCAGCAGTGACGCCGAACGCGGAAATATCGAGCAGGTCCTGGCCGCCCACCGCGTTGGCATCGAAGCCGATGATCTGATCGACCCCGAAGCCCGATGCGAACATGAAGATATCGTTGCCACTGCTGGCATCCATCACGTCGTTGCCGGCACCGCCAGTGACCGTATCGTTGCCGACACCGCCATTGATAGAGTCATTACCGGTACCACCCAACAATGTGTCGTTACCGTCACCACCGAGCAGCGTGTCGTTGCCTGCTCCACCGTTCAATACATCCGCCCCATCACCGCCGTCAAGACTGTCATCGCCAGTGCCGCCGTTCAGGGTATCCGTGCCGAGGCCACCGAACAGTTGGTCGTTACCGGCGTCGCCATTCAGTGTGTCGTTGCCGCCGTTGCCGGTGAGGATGTCGTTGCCGCCACCACCATTGAGGGTGTCATTACCCACCCCGCCGGTGATGACGTTATTCAACCCGTTACCGTTGCCGACGAAGTTGCCGACTCCGGTGTAGGTCAGATTCTCGACATCAGCGCCCAGCGTGTAGCTGGCCAGCGAAGTCTGCACGGTGTCCGTACCGCCACCCGCCACCTCGACCACCACGTCTGCGGCTGCATCGACGACGTAGGTATCGTTGCCGGCTCCCCCCAACATCCGGTCAGCACCTGCACCGCCATTGAGGAAGTCGTTACCCACCCCGCCGGTGATGGTGTTGGCTAGCGCGTTACCGGTACCGGTGAAGTTACCGGCGCCCGTATAGGTCAGGTTCTCGACGTTGGCACCGAGCAGGTAGTTCGTCAGGCTGGTTTGCACCAGATCGGTACCACCACCCAGCGCCTCGGTGACAACGTCACCGACGTTGTCGACCACAAACGTGTCGTTGCCGGCACCGCCGTTCATGGCATCCGCGCCGAGCCCACCGTTGAGGACGTCGTTGCCGTCCTCGCCATTGAGGACGTCGTTGTCGTCTCCGCCGTTGAGGATGTCGTTGCCAGTGCCGCCAAACAACTGGTCGATACCGGCCAGGCCATTCAGCGTATCGTTCCCGCCCAGGCCAAGCAGCACATCGTTACCTGCGGTGCCGGTGAGGGTGTTCGCCAAAGCGTTGCCCTGCAGCACCACGCCCAGTACCGGAACCGCCGCCGTCGCCGCCGAGGTCACCGACTCCAGCGTGCCGAAGCCATCGGTGTAGCGCACGATCACTCGCAGTTGCAGATTGCCCTGCGCCACACCAGGGGTGAAGGTCGCAGCGGTCGCGCCGTTGATGTCGGTGAAGGACGCACCGACACCTTGCTGCCACTGGAAGCTGAAGGTGCCCAGCCCATCCAGATCGGCAATCCCAGCAGTCAGCGCGGTCAGCACCTGCCCTTGATCCGGTGTCGTATCGCTGATCAGCAACGCGCCTGTCGGTGCATCGTTGACGTTGTCCACCGGCCCCAGGATGTTGGACGAAACGCTTTCGGCCACACCGAAGTCATCCACGTAACCCATCACCACGCGCACTTCCTGGCCGACCTGAGTCTGGCCAAGCGCGAACGTGCTACCGGTAGCGCCGGCGATGTTGACGAAGCCAAGCCCGTCGTTCGCCTGCCACTGGTAGGTGAACTGCGGATTGCTCAGGCCATCGAGGTCGATGATGCTCGACGGGTCAGCGGTCAACACCTGGTTCTGCACGGCAAGCCCGATAACGGTCGGCCCTTCGGTCGGAGTACTGTTCCCGGACGAGTCGACGATCTCCAGCGTGCCCTTGGCATCCTGATACACCGCACGGACGCGGATGTTCAGACCCGCCACATCGTCCGCCACCCGGTAGGTGGCGCCGATCGCCCGCGATACCTCGCCGGCGGCGACAAAGGTGATGTCTTCATAAACACCCGTACCGGGAATGTTTTCCACCTGCCAGTAGTAAGCCACCCCACCGGTCACAGCGCCGGTCGGGTTGGCCACGCTTTGGTTGTCCGCGTCGTGTACCCCCCGATCACTGACGCGCAGCAACTGGCCGGCGACAGGCGTTTCATCACGCACACCGGTGGCAGCATCGATGATTGCCAGATGACCCAATGGGTCGCTGTTTTGGGCGGTGCCCACTCCGGACGATTGCGCCACGTCAGCGAACTGCAGACGCTCGATACCCGTCAAGCGATCGACACCATCACGCCCCGCCACCGAGTCGGTCACAATGACAGTGTCGCCATCGATCTCGATACCGTATTCTCCCAAATTACCGGAGAACAACGCAGTGTCGAAGCTGTTATCGCCGGTCAGAATCTCCCGCACGATCACCAACTGACCCGGGTTGTAAGTACCGTTCAGCATCAGCTGCACCATCGGCTCCATGCTGTTGAACGTGGCGATTTCCGGGCCAGTGCCATCAGCGTTTTCCCGTACGCTGATGCGTACGTTCAGCCACTTGTCACCATCGATGATGTCGTCACCACCGCGACCTTCGATCAGGTCGCTACCACTACCGCCGAGGATGATGTTGCCGCCGTCGTAGAACGTCGCTCCGGCTGCCAGCAGATCAGACAGGCCGTTGATCAGGCTGATGTTGGTCAGCACGCTGCCGGTTGCACCCGCGGTAGGCAGCGAAGTGGCATCTTCGTTATCACCGCGCAGGAAGTCACCGTGCGATGAACCCGACAGACCTTCCACGATGTCGAAACGCACCAGCGCCGAAGCACCCGAACCCGGCACCGGCGGAACATCGAAAAAGCGGTCGCTGTAATCGATGGTCACGCCCTGGGCGAGGTCCTTGAACGTTGCCCAGTCATAGCCGGAGCCGCCGATATAGCGGTCACCCATGCCAAGACTGCCGACCATGATGTCGTCGCCGCCTTCGGCATTGAACTTATCGTTCTCGTTACCGCCGATGAACACATCGTTGCCGATCACCGGGTCATTACCAGCCGGGTCGAAGTTGTCGCCAGGTGCACCGTCCGAAGTGCCCTTCTCGATCCAGTCGTCGCCTTCGTTACCCATGTCCTGTTCGTTGGCTTTGCTGCCCAGGATGAAGTCGTTGCCCTGGCCACCAATGGCCTCGGAAGCGTCCTCACCGGTCACGATGAAGTCATTGCCGAACCCGCCAATGATCAGGTTGATGCCGTTGCCTCCGTGCAGCACGTCGTTGCCGTCGCCCCCCTGGATGTTATCGTCGCCACCGAGGTCGGTGATGATGTCGTCGCCGGCGCCACCGCGCAGTTGGTCGTTGCCGTTACCACCTTCGATGCGATCGTTGCCGGCATCACCCCAGACCGTGTCATCGCCACCACCCGAAACGAGGATGTCTGCGCCGTTGGTGCCGCCCAGCACGATGTGCTCGTCACCCGAGTACCGGATGTAGTTGGCGTCCGGCCCCGCCGTCAGCGGGTTGTCGCGGAACACCACCTGCTCGTTGTTGTCGCTAAGCGGATCGGCGTTGCCCAGGCCATCGTTGTACTGCTTGCTCTGGTCCCTTTCCAGATAGAACGCAGGGTCCGAGAACACCAGGCCCGGCAAGTGCGTGACCGAGGTGTTAGCCATGATCAGCTTGGCGAACGAGTTGCTTTCCAGTTCGGCGTTCATCGACAGGCCAGCGGTACGCTCCAGGTAGTAGAAGCGGTCACCGTCCTGCAGTTTTTCCAGCTGGTTCTCGAACACGAAGTTGAAGGTCGTGCCGAGCATGCCGCCGAACGGAGTTTTCTCTTCGGCCAGGCCGCCGATCCAGAGATCGATGGCATCGACCCCCGTGATCGTCACCCCCCTCAGATCGTCGGCAGTCCCCAGCACCCCATCTTTGCCGGCCAGTGTTACGTTGGCCCAGGCACCGCTGCCGTTGAGGAAGGCCAAGCGGTCAGACGGCGCATCAGCACCACCAAATACCAGCGCCATGGCTGCAGCGCGTTTTTCTGCCAGCGTGTCCGCCGCCGTGATCGTCTCATGCGTGCCATAGGCCGCGATGAAGTTGATCAATGACTCCGGATGTTTGAGGTGCTGCACCAGGTCGACCCAGCTGCTGTACGGCTTGAGTTGGGTATCACCGGTTTGGCTGAAGATGTCGCGGCGGATCGCATTGAGCGAGGGAATCCCCACGTCGCGGCCACGGGCGAGGTTGAGCGCCGGCAGGTCGAGCGGCAGACCGAGCAGGTTATTGCGCAGCGCTTCGGTGACGAACTCATCGATTTCGTTACCGGCCTGGCGAGTCACCCCACGAATGATCGCACTGGTCGCATCCTCTGGCGTCACACCACTGGCGGCGTACTCCAACGGGTTGAGGAACGCCGCGATCAAGCCGATTTGCTGATTCGGATCAGCGCTGTTCGGATCACCCACCACGTTGAAATTAACGTCGAAGCGATCGACGGTCTCGGTCAGCATCGAGTGGCCAAACCGGTACACGGTGTGGGCGAACTCGGCGACGATCGAGGCATCGAGGTCAACGTCATAGACCTGGGTCGGTGCAAAGAACAGGTCGACCCTTGGCTGGATGGTCCGCGCAAATTCCTCGAACACCAGATGCTGATACTGCATCTCGGTGCCGAACTTGGCAGCCTGGAACAAGCGCTCGCCATTCCACACCAGCGCATCGATCTCAGCCTGGTTGGCTGGCAACGCGTTCACCGGATTGAGCAGCCACTCATTGAGGAAGGCCACGTCACCCGAATCGAGCACGGTGTCCTTGGTCTGCGCGACCAGCCGATTGTGCTCGGAGTGGAAGATCGCATGCACCGTGGTCAGGCCGATGTTCTCGTTGACCCGGCCGTCGCCAGCGATGTAGTGCGCATCCAACAGTTCGTTGTCGTAGGCCAGGTTGGCCCCGGTCTGCGGATTGAACGGCACTGCGTTGCCAATGTCGGTATCCGCGTCAGGCACGAGCACGCCACCGCTGAACACCGGCGCTGCATTGTTGTTAATGTCGACGAGGAACTGGTGACCGGTGCGCACAGCATTGGTCAGGCTAATGGGGGAAAGCGGATTGCCTTCGACAAGGACGTCATCAGCCGTGCCACCAAGACCGTCAGCACCCTTCATCACGACCATCGGGAAGCCGTTCGGCCCCTTGATGAAATTGCCATAGGCGTCAGTCGCCAACAACGGCGCGTTATCGACGTCGGCATCGGTAAGGTGGATACCCAGAATGTCGTTGGCCTGCGCCTTGACCACTTTCCAGGTCGCCATACCACCGATTTCGGTGTCGTCTGCGGTGCCATACTTGCCATCCAATCCCAGGTCAACATTAGTGATCAGCCTGCCGGTCGCGATGGGGCCGTTGTCGGTCAGCTCATAACCGCGCAGGAAAACCTGGTGCGACGGGTGCGAGCTGTAGGTCTGGTTTTGGTCCACGAACGGCGAGGTGGTGTTGGTGTGCTCATGGATGTCGTCGGCCGTGCCGAGAACGCCATCCGCCCCTGGCAGGTTGGTCGCGCGGGTCAGCACCATGAAGTTAGTGTGGCCACCAGGCACATACAGCGGATCATCCGGTTGCAGAGGGATGTAGACGGTGCCCGAACCGCCTTTGGTCACCAGGTCCAGACCGTGATCGAAGAACTGCCCGAAGAAGGTCATCCAGGCGTTGAACGGCGCGGACAACCCCGCATCCGCCGCGGTGTTCTCGAACAGGTACACATCGTGGTCGTCGGCAGTACCGAACTGACCATCCATGCCAGGGCTGGCGACTATCCGTACGCCATCCTTGAGCACGTCGTCGTTACCCACCGCGCCAAAGTTGAGCTCACCGTCCGCACCCGGGTCGTAAGCCGTGGCATAGGCCGCCGGGTTGTTCGACGTCTGGTCGACGATCAGATTACTGATGGTGCGCGGCTGCGAGTCAAACACATTGCCGCTGTTCTGCTGGTACGACGATCCCGGGATGGCCGGCGAGCCGGGGCCAAAGAACCCGGCAGGTGCACCTTCCGCCGGATTGAAGACCGGATCGGCCAAGCGCGGAAAGGTGTTATCGGCGGCACCAAACTCGGTGTTGTTAATGCCGTTGAGGTTCATCAGGTTGTTGTTCGAACCATCGACCGCACGCAGGCCCAGTGGCGCGCGGATATTCGGGATCAGCGAGAGGATGTCCTGACCGGCCGCGTCGGCCTCGGCAATCTTGATTTGATCAAGAATGAAGTTGAGGTCGGAGCGGACCATGTGAAGGCCCTCGCCACCCGCAGTGGCATCGATGACAGGCGTCGGTGCCGTCGGCACAACCGGCGCGCCGGGAACCACCACGGTCGTCGGCTGCGAGAACACTATTTCAGTCGTGCCATGACCATCCTGGTAGATCGCCTTGACCCGCAGTGACAGCCCGGCAAGGTCCGGGGAGACCTTGAACGAGGTGCCGTCGGCACTTTGGAACGCCAGGTCGCCGGCCGGCAACAGGATGATGTCCTCGAATACGCCGGTGCCTGGATTGGCTTCGAACTGCCAATAGTACGACACCGAGGTGTTGTTGACAGTACCCTGCAGATTACCCACCGCGATGTTGTTGGCATCGCGCACACCGGCCATGCTCACCGTCAGTGTGTCGCCCACTGTTATCGCGCCGCCGTTTCCGTCCGTGACGGTCGGCCTGCCCACCGGTTGTGCGTTCAGCCCCGTCACCAGCACTCGCTGGCTATCGGCGAACTGCAGGCGTTCGACATGCAGCAAGGTATCGGTGCCGTCGCGAGCCACTACGGTATCCGTCACCGTCCAGACATCGTCCGCCAGATCGGCCGTGCCGCGGGTGTTCTGAGTCACCACATACTCGGACTGAAGCCCGGAGAAAATGGCGGTGTCGAAGGCCGCCCCGCCCGTCGAGGTGCCGGGCAGGATTTCCCGCACGGCCTTGAGCTGACCCGGGTTATAGGTGCGGTCCAGCATGAGCGGAATCATATCGACCATGCTGTCGAAGGAGGCGATCTCGGGACCGGTATGGTTGACGTCGTCGGCGGCATACACCGCAATTCTGACGTTGATCCATTTGTCGCCATCGATCAGATCATCGCCCCCGCGGCCCTCGATCAGGTCACTGCCATTGCCACCGAGGATGATGTTGCCCGTGGCAAAGCCGGTGGTCGGCAAACCGGCATCGGCCAGGAACTGCTCCAGTCCGTGGATCAACGCCACATTGGTCAGCGCACCGCCCGTGGCACCACCGTGGTTGATGAGAGTGACCGCATCAACATCATCGCCCTTGAGCACATCGCCGTATTTCGAACCGGACAAGCCTTCGACCTCGGCAAAACGGTCGAGAATCGAGGCCGGCGAGGCGCCGACCGGATTGAACACCCCGGCGTTCTGGTTTGGCGCATTGCCGTGTGGTTGCGCCAGCGCGGCCAAGGACAGGTCAACGGTCACGCCGACCCTGTCATTTTTGTAGGTCACCCAGTCGAAACCGGACATGCCGTCCATCTTGTCCTGGGCATCGCTGCCGACAAAGATGTCATCGCCACCCTCGCCGATCATTTCGTCGAAGCCACCGCCACCGACAAAGATGTCGTTGCCGACCACATCGTCAGTGAGCAACGGCGCGAAGTTATCGCCAGGCGCACCGTCCTGGGTGCCCTTCTCGATCCAGTCATCACCTTCGTTGCCGGTAGGTGGCAGGTTGGTCTTGGCGCCGAGGATGAAGTCGTCACCCTGACCGCCGAAGGTCGTGGTGATGTCTTCGGTGGTAACGATAAAGTCCTGCCCATCGCCACCCAGGATCAGGTTGCCTGCAGCCAGCATGCTACCGGCCACGATCACGTCGTTACCGGCATTACCTTCCAGGCGGTTGTCGCCGAACGAGTCGGTGATGATGTCATCGCCCGCGCCGCCGAGTACCGCATCGTTCCCTGCGCCGCCTTCGAGGCGATCGTTACCGCCGTCGCCGTAAAGGGTGTCATCGCCGTCACCGGAGATGATGATGTCATTGCCGGCCGTGCCGCCCAGGACGACATGGTCTTCACCGGTGTACTGCAAATAATTACTGTCCAGACCAGGGGTGTCGGGGTTGTCGCGGATCACCAGCGGCACGATTTCCACGCCGTTGATCATGATGCCGCCCGTTGGATCGGCGTTGCCGTCCACGCCAAGGTTAGTGAACTGATTGGCCTGATTCACTTCGAGGCTGAACGTCGGCGTCAGGAACACGGTGTTCGACAGGTGTGTGACATCGGTGTTGAGCATGATCAGCTTGGCAAAGGAGTTGTTCTCCAACTCGGTGCCGAAGTGCAGGCCCGCGGTACGCGACAGGTAGTAGAAGCGGTCGCCGTTCTGCAACGCCTCCAGCTGGGTTTCAAACACGAAGTTGAACGTCGAGCCGAGCATGCCGCCGAACGGCATTTTCTGCTCGGCGAGGCCACCGACCCAGAAGTCGATGTCGTCGAGGCCTGTGATCGTCACACCCGTCACGTCGTCGGCAGTCCCCATCAGCCCATCCTTGCCGGCCAGCGTTACGTTGGCATAGTCACCGGTGCTGTTGAGGAAGGCCAGGCGGTCAGCCGGTGAACCCGCACCGCCGAATACCAGCGCCAAGGCTGCAGCGCGTTTGTCTGCCAGTGTGGTCGCCGCCGTAATCGTGTCATGCGTGCCAAAGGCAGCGATGAAGTTGACCAACGACTCGGGGTGCTTGAGGTGGTCCGCAAAGTCAGCCCAACTGATGTACGGCTTGAGTTGGCTGTCGCCGGTTGATGCGTACATCTCACGGCGCGCTTCATTCAACGTGGGGATGCCCGTGTCGCGACCACGCGCCATGTTCAGGGCCGGCAAATCGAGCGGCAGGCCGAGCAGATTGTTGCGCAACGCTTCGGTGACGAACTCGTCGATCTCGTTGCCGAGCTGACGGGTCACACCGCGAATGATCGCCCCTGCCGCTTCGTCCGCAGTCGCCCCGCTGCCGGCAAACGCCAGCGGGTTGAGGAAGGCCGCGATCAGGCCCATTTGCGAGTCCGGGTTGTTCGGGTCAGTGAGGAGCGGATTGAACTCGGGGTCGAAGCGATCGACGGTCTCGGTCAACATCGAGTGACCGAAGCGGTACACCACGTGGGCGAACTCGGCGAGGATTGCCGGGTTGATCGAGGTGTCATACCCGTTGGGTGCAAGGAATCCGTCGATCTGCGGCTGAACGGTCCGCGCGAACTCCTCGAACACCAGGTGCTGGTACTGCATCTCGGTGCCGAACTTGGCGGCCTGGAACAGGCGTTCGCCGTCCCACACCAACGCCGCGATTTCGGCAGGTGTAGTCGGTATCGCGGCCACGTCGTCCACCAGCCACTCATTGAGGAAGGCCAGATCGCCGGCAGCAAGGAGGGTGTCCTTGGTTTGCTGGACCAGGCGGTTGTGCTCGGAGTGGAACACATGGTGCACGGTGGTCAGGCCGATGTTCTCGTTCACCCGGCCGTCGCCGGCAATGTAGTGAGCGTCGAGCAGTTCGTTGTCGTAGGTCAGGTTGTTGCCGCCCGCGCCAACCGGCTGCGCATTACCGATATCAGTGTCAGCATCCGCCTGCAGAACCCCGCCGACGACTACCGGCGCGGCATTGTGGGCGATGTCGTCAAGGAAGCCATGCCCGGCGCTCACGGCGCTGGCCAGGCTGATCGGAGCATCCCGGTTGCCTTCGACCAGTTGAGTGACATCATCAGCTGTCCCGGCGATCCCGTCAGCACCGTTACTGACGCGCATCACCACCTGCGGCATGCCGCTCGGCCCCCGAATGAAGTTGCCATACGCATCGGTTGCCAGCAGCGGCACGCTGTGCACATCGGCGTCGGTCAGGTTGATACCGAGAATGTCACGGGCCTGGGCCTTGACCACTGCCCAGGTCGCCATGCCGCCATTTTCGCCGTCGCCATCATCGGCAGTGCCGAACTTGCCATCGCCGCCGAGATCGCGGTTGGTAATCAAGCGCCCCGTTGCAACAGGGTCACCTGCCGCGTTGAGGACATACTCGCGCAGGAACACCTGATGCGAGGGGTGCGAGCTGTAAGTCTGGCTTTGGTCCACGAACGGCGAGGTGGTATTGGGCTGGCCATCATCGGCAGTGCCGAGTATTCCGTCCGCGCCGGGGGTATGCACTGCACGTGGCAACACCATGAAGTTGGTCGGGCTGTTCGGTACGAACAACGGATCGTCCGGCTGCAGCGGAACAAACACGAAGTCGGTACTGCTCTTGGTGACCAGGTCGAGGCCGTGGTCAAAGAACTGGCCAAAGAAGGTCATCCACGAGTTGAAGCCGGCGGTCAGACCGACGTCCGGCGACACGTTGGGGATGAAGAACACTTCCTTGTCGTCGGCCGTGCCGAACACGCCATCCAGGCCGGGGCTGATCACCGGGTCTGCACCGCCGTTCGCCGCTACTGCGGCCGGGTTGTTGGCGGTCTGGTCGACGATCAGGTTACTGATAATCCGTGGCTGCGGGTCGGTCACATTCCCTGACGCGGCATAGGCCGCTCGATACTGGGCATCAAGCAGGCGCAGGAAGGAATTGTCCGCAGCGCCAAACTCGCTTTGCCCGGCGACCAGGTTGTTGTAGCTGCCATCGACAGTTCGCAGGCCGAATGGCACCTGACTGTTGGGTAGCAAATCTATGAGGCTGGCGCCGTCGGCATGCGCTTCTGCGATGAAGATTTGTTTGAGGATGAATTCCAGGTCCGACTTGTTGAAATTGGCCATTTTGATTGCCCTCGATCTCTTTGGGGAAAGGACACGGGACGATAAGAATCCTCCCACGCCCAGTCCGGTGCTGGCTTGCGGAGTGTGTTGGTTCTTTTTTTTTGGGCGAGCGCTGGCGCGGGATGGCAGAGCCGTTACACGGCCCCCCGGGATGCGCGCCTGGAATTCGCGAAAGAATGGCTCGCTGAGCGATTAGGCAGAGCGAGTTCTAGCCCTGGGTGGGCCATGGAAACTTGAAGTAACGGCGAATTTCTTGAATAGCCCCTTCACTCCGCAGAACGAAATCATCGACATGGTGTGCTCCCTCGGGAAAATCACCACGTCTTGCGTTGCCAAAAAGTTGACAGGCTTCAGGCGGGCGGCTCCCTCAATTGAGTGAGACTAAAGTTGCAGAGTAAAAAATTGTCAATTTTACGACACATAAAACAGACGATTGGTAGCAGAGCTCTCAACTAGCTGTTTTTATAGGACTTATAGAAAGTTCATTGCGACATTAGAGCGAAATGTTATTTCAGATTGTTTCGACGACACCTACGCTGCTAGCCATGAGAGCGACGCAGTGATTTGCAGGTGATGCGCCCCTAGAGCGACCAACCTGCGTATCAACCAGCTGCCTGCGGAACTGCATTTGTTAGTTGTTGCGCCGCAAGGGCAAACGGCTTTTTGAAGAGGGGTCACCCAAAATGCACAAACAATCGAGCACTCGATCAGAACTGGCTGACGCGCTTTTTCGACTTCGCCGTAGTTTTTACTCGCTGGCAGGGTTCAGCGGTGTCATCAACGTCATGATGTTGACGCCAGCTATTTATATGTTGCAGGTCTATGATCGGGCCTTGGTCAGTCGCAACGTCACAACGTTGACGATGTTGACCATTCTGGTGATAGGCCTGTTCTTGCTGATGGCCACGCTGGAAATGTTCCGCACCCGCGTGCTGATCCGGGTCGGCAACAACCTCGACATGGACCTCAATCGACGCATTTTCACCGCAGCATTCGAGCGCAACCTGAGCCGCGCCGGAGGCAATCCGGCCCAGGCCCTGCAGGATCTCGCGCAGGTGCGTCAGTTCCTCACCGGCAATGGCCTGTTCGCTTTCTTTGATGCGCCATGGACGCCGATCTACCTGCTGGTCGCCTATCTGATCCACCCGCTGCTCGGACTGGTCACGCTGATCGGCTCGCTGATTCTGGTGGGCCTGGCTTATCTCACCGAAAAGGCGACGCAAAAGCCGCTGGCCGAAGCCAATCAGGCCGCCCTCTCCTCCGCCAGCTACGCCAACAACAACTTGCGCAACGCCGAGGTCATCGAGGCCATGGGCATGCTGCCGGCGATCGGCAAGCGCTGGTACCAAAGCCATTTGCGCATTCTGGAAATGCAGACCCTGGCCTCCGACCGTGCCGCCCTGATCAGCAGCACCGGGCGCTTCGTGCGGATCACTTTGCAGTCGCTGATCCTCGGCGCCGGCGCGCTGCTGGCGATCGAAGGCAAGATCACCCCCGGGATGATGATTGCTTGCTCGATCCTCACCGGCCGCGCGCTGGGCCCGGTGGAACAAGTCATCGCGTCGTGGAAGCAGCTGCTTGGATGCCGTTCGGCTTGGGGCCGGTTGAACGAGATGCTGAACGACTATCCCCGCCGGCCACCGAGCATGTCGCTGCAGCGGCCGCTGGGCATGCTGGCGGTGGAGAATGTGTTTGCCGGCGCCCCCGGCACCGGCAACACGATTTTGCGCGGGGTGAGCTTCAACCTTTCCCCCGGCGAAAGCCTTGGCATTATCGGTCCATCCGCCTCGGGCAAATCCACCCTCGCCCGCCTGTTGGTCGGCGTGTGGCCGGCACAGGCCGGCAAAGTGCGCCTGGACGGCGCAGACATATTCACCTGGAACAAGGGCGAACTTGGCCCCTGGCTCGGTTACCTGCCACAGGACGTGGAGCTGTTCGAGGGCACCATCGCCGACAACATTGCGCGCTTTGGCGAAGTGGACAGCGACGCGGTCATCCGCGCCGCCAGGACTACTGGAGTGCACGAGATGATCCTGCGTTTGGCGCAGGGTTATGAGACCCGTCTGGGCACCGATGGCAGCCCGCTTTCCGGTGGCCAGAAGCAACGCATCGCCTTGGCCCGAGCGCTGTATGGAGAACCCAATCTGATTGTGCTGGACGAGCCGAACGCCAACCTCGACGACGTCGGGGAAAAGGCCTTGGTCGATGCGCTGGCCCAACTCAAAAATCGCGGCGCCACCGTCATTCTGATTTCCCACCGTCCCAATGTGCTCTGCGCCGTCGATAAGGTGCTGATGCTGCGAGACGGCGGCGTGCAGATGCTCGGCACCCGCGACGAAGTATTCGCAGCGCTGCGCAAGGCCAGTGTGATGCCTGCCGGCGCATCAACTCCGCTGGCCTCCGTCAAAGCACGGGAGTAACCGATCATGCAAATGAGCCAACACACCGACATGATTCTCACCGACCCCAGGAACGTGGTGGATCTGGACGTCGGTAAACCCGTGCGCTGGGGCATGATGCTGATGCTCGCCGGCTTCGGCGGCTTCCTCCTGTGGTCCTGGCTGGCGCCGCTGGATGCCGGTGTGGTAGCGACAGGCACGGTAAAAATCACCAGCAATCGCAAAGCCGTGCAGCATCTGAGCGGCGGTACCGTGGAGGCCATTCTTGTTCACGAAGGCGATGCAGTGAAAAAAGGCCAGGAGGTGGTCCGCCTCGACTCGCTGCGTGCCGCTGCCGAACAAGGTGCAGTCAGCGCCCAGTACATCGTCAGCAAGACGGTGGAAAACCGCCTGGAAGCGGAACGTGACGGCCGCGATGTGGTGAACTACGATCCCGAATTGTTCAAGCGCTTCGGGAATGACCAGCGCCTGTTGGCCGCCATGGATCTGCAACAACGCCTGCTGGACACCCGGCGTGCCGGCCTCGCTGGCGAAATCAGCATCCTGCAGGAAAACCTCGCGGCGTCGGCAGTGCAGCTCAAGGGTCTGCAGCAGGTCTATGGCGCCCGCGCCTCGCAGATCAACTTCCTCAACCAGGAACTGAAAGGCACCCGCGCGCTGGCGGCCGAAGGCTATGTCCCGCGCAACCGCCTGCTTGAGCTGGAACGCAGCAATGCCGACCTCTCCGCCGGCCAGGCCGAGAACCTCAACAATATCGCTCGCGTGCGTAGCCAGACCACCGAAATCAAGCTGCGCATCCTGCAGCGCCAGCACGATTACCTGAAGGAAGTCGAATCGCAGCTCACCGACACCGCCAAGGAAAACACCACCCTGGCCGACCGTTTGCGTGCGCTGGATTATGAAGTGACCCACACGGTGATTCGATCGCCCATCGATGGCATGGTCCAGTCCCTGAGCATCGCCACCATCGGCGGGATCATTCAGCCCGGCTTCAAGATCATGGAAATCGTTCCGGACAACGAACCGCTGCAGGTCGACGCGATGATTCCCGTGCAGGCCATCGACAAGATGGTCCCCGGCCTGCCCGTGGACATCGCCTTCCCGGCCTTCAACCATGCCCGGACGCCCAACATTCCCGGCCGCGTGAAGACCGTCTCCGCCGACCGCCTGCTCGACGAGGAAAGCAAGCAACCGTTCTATCTGGCTCAGGTGGAAGTCACGCCCGATGGCATGAGCCTTCTAGGCAGCAATCACATTCGTCCCGGTATGCCCGCCAGCGTCACCATCAAGACTGGCGAGCGCAACATGATGAGCTATCTTCTCAAACCAATGCTTGAGCGTGTTGACAGCTCCTTCAAGGAACAATGAAATGGACCGTCATTGCCTGTTCTTCAGCCTGCTGGCGCTGTCCCTCCCGACCTGCGCCATGGACCTCAAACAAGCCTGGGATCTGTTGCAATACCAAGGCCCCGTCTATCGCGCCGCCGTGCATGAAAAAGAGGCCGGTGCGCAAAACCGCGACATCGGCTTGGCCGGCCTGCTACCGCAGATCAATGCCTCGGCCTACGACAACAAGGTCAATGGCACCCAACGCCAGAGCGGCGTCGAAAGAGATCTCGACTACACCTCCAAGGGCGCTAACGTGCGCCTGCGCCAGCCGCTGTTCAACAAACAGAAGATGGCCGAGTACCGCCAAGGCAAGCAGCGTGTCGACTACAGCATCGCGGTGTTCGATGCCAAGAGTCAGGACGCCGCAGTACGCCTGGCTGAAAGCTATTTCGACGTGCTCCTGGCCAGCGAAACCATCACCCTTGCCAAGTCCAAGCTGAGCGCCTTCGACGAGCAACTCGCCTCGGCGAAACGGCGCATGGAGTTGGGGGCCGGCACCGTCACCGACATCGACGAGTCGGCCGCTCGCCGCGACCTCGCCGCGGTTGAGCTGATCGAAGCGCAGGACAACCTGGTCAACTCGCGCCGCAAGCTTGAAGAATTTATCGGTGAAACCCCCGAATCGCTGACCACCTTGCGTCCGAGCTTCGATACACCACCGCTGCTACCGAGCAACCTGCAAGACTGGTTGGTCAAAGCCCAGGCCGACAGCCCGCTGATCCATGCGCGCCGTCATAGCAGCGACCTCGCCGAAGAAGAAGTGAAGCGCGCCAAGGCCGGCCACTGGCCAACACTGGATTTCGTTGCCGGCTACACCGCGGGTCAGAGCCAATCAATCTCCGAGTTGAATCAACGCAACCACTACGGCTCAATCGGGCTGGAAGTAAACTTCCCGTTGTACAGCGGTGGCGGCACCAGCGCGTTGACACGCCAGGCCAGTGCCAATAGCTATAAGGCCCTGGACGAGCTCGACGCCACGCGCCAGGAAGTCATCACCGGTACCACCCGTGAGTATCGCGGCGTAGAGAGCGGCGCCCAACGTATTCACGCGCTGGAGAAGGCAGTGGAGTCCAACGAACGCTCACTGAATTCGACACGCAAGGGCTTCAAAGAGGGGGGCACCAGCACCAATGCGGACGTCCTCAATGCCGAAGAGCTGCTCTTCGTTGCGCGCCACGATCTGTTCGAAGCCAAGCTGCGCTACTTGATGTCGCGCCTGCGCCTGGCCTCTTCAGTGGGCAGTCTGGGTGACGACGATATCGACCACATCAACGACTACCTCGGCCCGGAACTGTTGGTCACCAACTGACGTTCACCTGCGCGGCACTCAGCCGCAACGCAAACCTTGTAGCAGCAGGCTTCGCCAGCTGCTACAGATCGTGTTACGGCTTAACTGATCGGCATTGCCCCCCCGATTTCGGAGTGAACTCCCCCACTAATGGGTGTCGTTCCCCCGCAGTATTCGCGTCTCGATTAGCACAAAATTTCAGCCTATGACCAATGTTTGCTGGACCTTCAGGTCATTGCACATGTTTTGTCACAGTCCTTGCAACGTAATAACCGAGTGAGCTTCTCCCTCGGGGAAACGTTTATGAACCACCCCACATGCAAACACGCGCCCAGGCCGGGTGAATTACTGGCAGCCTTTGTCGACAACCTGATCTACCTGGGGATCAAACCTTTCGTTCGCCGTTTTTTATGCTTTGTCGCCTGCCTGCTTACGGTAACGCTGGTGGCGGCCGACGAACCTCAGGGCAATGACAATCAGGATAATGAGAAGTGGCTGGAGCCGGCACGCTCCAGGCTCATGCATGTGATTGGCGGGATGCCGTTCTTTCCGCATCGGGCCAATACCCCCGGCAACCTGGTTTTGAATGTAAAAGACTTCGACAATGCCCAGGTATGTGGCGCTTGCCATACGGAGATCTACAAGCAGTGGCGCTCGTCAATGATGTCCCAAGCCTGGGATGAACCCATCTATCGGGCCTTGCTCAAGCGTGCGAGTTCGGCCACCGAGGGGAAGGTCGATAACTTTTGCACCGGCTGCCATACCCCGATCGGTCTCACGACCGGGCAAATCAATTCGGAAATCAACCGCTCCTCGATTGAAGACAGCACGAAAAATCATCCGATGCCTGGGGTCGATTGCGAGACCTGTCACAACATTAGTGCCCGCACGGGCCTCGATAACGGCGCCTATGTCCTGAGCCCTCGAGCGCACGGTAAACCGACCAAGTTCGGCCCGCGTAAAGATGCCGTTTCGCCCTATCACGACACCGTATATTCCGCTCTGCACACGCGCTCGGACTTTTGCGGCACCTGCCACAATGTCACGCACCCGTTCAGCAGTGTGGCGGTCGAGCGCACCTATGACGAATGGCAGGAGAGCGCCTACAGCCTTAACGATGTAACTTGCCAGAGCTGCCATATGCCGGGTTTTGCGGGTAAGGCCGCGATCATGGGACCAGACCGCGAGCAGGTCGCCTCGCATTGGTTCAGCGGAGCCAACTCTATGATGCTCAAGTATCTCGGTCAGGAAGAGGGCGCGCAACGCGCGCGCGACATGCTCGCGCGCGCGGGGGAAATAACGTTCCAGCAACTGCCGGCAGCCATCATTCCCGGGCAATACTCCTCGGTAGCCGTGAAAGTTGCCAATGTCGGCGCCGGGCACAAGCTGCCGACCGGCTTTCCGGAGGGACGGGAGATGTGGATCGATTTCCGGGTGCTGGATGCCAGTGGTCGCGAGCTCTATCGGCTGGGTTCGATCAAGGACGGCAAGACCGAGGACAACACGCGAAATTTCAAAGTGCACATAGGCGACAAGGACGGCAATCCGTTGGACGTCGAGGTCTGGAATGCCACGCAAATTCTCTCGGACAACCGCATTCTGCCCAAGGGCTACGATATTGGAGTGTTCACTTTCCTGGTGCCGGCCGACGCCGTCGGGCCGCTCTCCTTGACTGCCGAACTGAACTACTGGCCATTTTCGCAGAAGCTGGCCGACTACCTGCTTGGCAAGGATAAGTTGCAGGTGGAAATCACCCAGATGGCCAAAGTCACACAGAGCGTACCCCTGTCGACAAGTCTGCCAGTCGTCGGTGCAAACACTGCGCACTTTTAGCTGCGCAGTGTCGACGTCGAGGTGAAGACGTCAAAACGGGCGCGGCCCCCCGCTACATGTTCGGGGTAGTTTCAGATATGGATTTCGCTGGTCGGGATAACGTCGATCCGCGCCACGGGCCCCGTCAAGTGCGCCAGGTCTGCGTTGTGCTCGGCGATGATGTCTTCGGCGGCGAGGTTGCCGTTGTCGACGGTGGAATGTGCATCGGCGGCGAGCACCACGTCATAGCTCAGCTTAAGGGCCTGGCGGACGGTGGCATTGACGCAGTAGTCGGTTTGCAGGCCGCAGATGATCAGGCGGTCAGTGCCAAAATCTTGCAATTGGGCTTGCAAGTGGGTCTGGTAGAACGAGTCTCGAGTGGTTTTTCGCACGCGAAGGTCTTGCGGCGAAGTCTTCAGGCTTTCGGCCAGTTGCCAGCCTTCAGAACCGTGTTGCAGCAGGTCGCCCTTTTCTTCGTGCTGGATGAGGATGACCGGGATGCCTGCTTCGCGAGCCTTGGCACTGAGGCCATTGATGTTCTCGATAACTCGCTTGATCTCAAAGCAGGCGTACTCGCCAGTGCACAGGGCGCGCTGGACGTCGATGATCAGCAGTGCGGTAGCCATGAGCTTCCTTCCTGGATGGGTCGGTGAATCGGCAACGGATTTCGAATCCGTTCCCCTTTTAACTTGTAGCAGCTGCCGAGCCTGCGAGGCTGCGTTCGAGCGCGAAGCGGTCGTAATCCAGCAAATGCGGTCTACCTGAATGAACGCGGTCAACCGATTTACGACGGCTACGCAGCCTCGCAGGCTCGACAGCTGCTACGGGATCGGGGGCCACCCTCAAGAGTTGGAATGGCCTCGGATCTGCCTCAATAACCGAGCGATAACCCGGTGTTACGACGTGGATCGTTCGCCCCATAGAAGCGGTTTTTGCCCACCGGTTTGCCTTCCAGGGAAGGCGCGCCGACCAGAATCGCCGCCACATGGTTGGCGTCCTGTGGCCCGGCAAACTTGTGCCCCCAACTTTCGAGCATCTTCACCGTATCAGGACTGGTAGTGAAGGTCTCAAGGTTGGTTTCTTCCGGCAACCACTGCTGGTGGAAACGCGGTGCATCGACCGCTTCCTGGATATTCATGCCGTAGTCGATCACGTTGAGCATGGTCAGCAAGGTGGCGGTGATGATGCGACTGCCGCCGGGGGTGCCGACAACCATCACCACTTTGCCGTCCTTGGTGACGATGGTCGGGCTCATGGACGATAGCGGTGCCTTGCCGGGAGCGATGGCGTTGGCCTCCCCTTGAACCAGACCGTACATGTTTGGCACGCCGATTTTCGAGGTGAAGTCATCCATTTCGTCGTTGAGGATGACCCCGGTTTTGCTGGCCATGACGCCGGCGCCGAACCAGTCGTTCAAGGTGTAGGTCACCGAGACCGCGTTGCCCCATTTATCGACGATGGAGTAATGGGTGGTGTTGCTGCCTTCATGTGGCGCTACGCCGGGCTTCAGCTCGCGGGACACGCCGGCCTTTTTCGGGTCAATGGCAGTGCGGATTTTGGTGGCGTAATTTTTATCCAGCAGATGGGCGATCGGGTTCTTCACGAAATCCGGGTCGCCCAGGTAGCTGTTGCGGTCAACATAGGCGTGACGCATCGCTTCGATCTGGTAGTGCATGCTCTGGGCCGAGTGATAGCCCAGGTCTTTCATCGGATAGCCTTCGAGAATGTTCATGATCTCGCAAATCACCACGCCGCCAGAGCTTGGCGGTGGCGCTGAAACCACGTGGTAGCCGCGGTAATCGCATTCAATCGGGGCCAGTTCGCGGGTCTTGTATTTGTCGAGATCGGCCTGGGTGATGATGCCCTTGTTGGCCTGGCTGGAGGTGACGATGGCATCGGCCACCCAGCCTTTATAGAAGCCGTCGGCGCCGTTCTCGGAGATTTCCCGCAGGGTCTTGCCGAGGTCCTTTTGCACCAGTTTCTGACCGACTTTCATCGGCTCGCCGTTGCTCAGGAATATCGAGCCGGAATCCTTGATGTCCTTCTTGAACACGTCGGTGGCGTATTCCAGTAATTCGACATCGCCCTGCTCCAGCATAAAACCGTCTTCGGCGAGCTTGATGGCCGGGGCGATCACTTCCTTACGCGGTTTGGTGCCGTATTTCTTCAGCGCCAGTTCCATGCCGGACACGGTGCCCGGCACGCCAACGGCCAGATGGCCACGGGTGCTCAGGTCAGGGACGACGTTGCCCTCCTTGTCGAGGTACATGTCGGCGGTGGCGGCCAGCGGTGCTTTTTCACGGAAGTCGAGGAAGGTCTTGCGCCCGTCCGCCAACTGAATGGTCATGAAACCGCCGCCACCCAGGTTGCCCGCTGCGGGATAAACCACCGCCAGCGCGTAACCGACCGCTACCGCGGCATCGACGGCATTGCCGCCGTTCTTGAGTACATCGACGCCCACGTGACTGGCCAGATGCTGGGCGGTGACGACCATGCCGTTTTCGGCCGCAACCGGCGCCACGGAGGCCGCGTAAGCACTGAGGCAGCTGAGCGCCAATGAGGTCGCAATCAGCGATTTGGCAAAAGGTTCGAACTTCATGAGTCGGTCTCTTTTTGTTTTTAGGCTCTGTACACAAACAGAGGGAAGGCTTCAAGAGCAGAGGCAAGTATGGCTGGGATTGCGTATTGCGCCTCCCCGTCGAGGCAGTATGCTTGCCCTCTGCTCAGCACTTTTACGGAGTCCACCGGCATGAGTTACACCTTCATCACCCTCGCCACGCCGGTGGGCGAGCTGAAGCTGGTCGCGAACGGCTCACGACTGGCAGCCATCCTCTGGGAAAACGACAAACCGGGACGGGTGCGACTTGGGCCGATGCGCGAGGCGCCGGATAATCCGATCCTGATGCGCACCGCTCAGCAGCTGCGAGAATACTTTGCGGGCACGCGCGATCGTTTCGACCTGGAACTGGATTTTGTCGGGACGGAATTTCAGAAGAAGGTCTGGGCAGCGCTGCTGACCATTCCGTTTGGCGAGACCCGCAGCTATAGCGAGATTGCCCGGCAGATCGGCAATCCCAGTGCAGTGAGGGCGGTGGGTGCGGCCAACGGCAAAAACCCGATATCGATTGTTGCGCCGTGTCATCGGGTGATTGGCGCTTCGGGGAAGTTGACCGGGTTTGCCGGTGGGCTTGAGGCGAAGGAGCAACTGCTGACGCTGGAAGGATGCGAATGGTCAGGGGCCGTCAGGACAGGCCAATTGTTCTGATCAGCCGCAACACGATCTGTAGCAGCTGCCGAGCCTGCGAGGCTGCGTCCGACTGCGCAGCAGTCGCAAACCCAGGCGCCATGGTTTATCCGGAACAGCGCAGTGAATGGTTTTACGACTGCTGCGCAGCCGGACGCAGCCTCGCAGGCTCGACAGCTGCTACATCGATTAGCCCGCGGTGAAGATGTTTTTCATCGCCGCATACTGCAGCAACATAATGGTCTTCGCATCGCAGATCTCCCCGCGATAAAACGCCTCAAGCGCGTCGTCGAACTTCCACTCCAGCACTTCCAGTTCCTCGGTCTCCTCCTCCAGCCCGCCACCATCACTGACCTTGGAAGCAGCGTCGTACTCAGCGATGAAGAAGTGCAGTTTTTCGGTCACCGAACCGGGGCTCATGTAAGCCTCGAACACCTTGTGCACGTGGTGCACGCGATAACCGGTTTCTTCCTCGGCTTCTTCGCGGATGCGCTCTTCAGGCGCCGCACCTTCGAGCAGCCCCGCCGCCACTTCGATCAGCAACCCATCGTGGCCATTGACGAACACCGGCAGCCGGAATTGCCGGGTCAGCACCACGGTTTTCTTTTCACGGTTGAACAGCAGAATCGCCGCGCCGTTGCCACGGTCATAGACCTCGCGGGTCTGGCGTTGCCATTCGCCATTGTTGCGCAGGTAATCGAAGGTAATTTTCTTGAGCAGGTACCAGTCGTGGGACAACACCTGGGACTCGATGAGGTTGACCCGCTCGGCTGTGTTCGACATGACAACGCATCCCTTTTTTCGTCAGAAAGTGCACATGTTAGGCGAAAACGAAAGCCTGGCGCTAAGAAAGCTGAGCCTTGTATTCCTTCACATATTGCCCCGCCAGCGCCTCTTTCTGTTTGTCGTCGAGCAACTTGCCGGCCATCTGGAAGAACTTCTGCTCTTCCTCTTCCAGGTGGTGATTGACCTTCTCGGCGAGCTTCTTCGCGACCGCCAGCCAGGCCGGGCTGGACATCTCGGTCTCGTCCAGTTCTTCCATCATTTCGTCCATCTCGTGATGTTCTGAAATGGCATGGCGGCTGAGGTCGACGCCGTTATCGAACTCCATCAGCGGGATGTAGAAATGCCGCTCTTCAGCGGTTTCGTGGGCCTGAAGTTCGGATTTGAGCTGCTTGTAAGCCTCGACCCGCTCGGGGGTGTCGCCGCTGGTCTGGATCAGCGCATCGGCGTAGGTGCGTTGGCGGTCGTGGCTTTCGCGCAAGGCTTCGAAAATATTCACGGAGTGTCCTCATAGGCCGTGTTCTGGAATGACGCTGTTTAGGCTAGACATCTGCGCGCGAACGACGGTTCCACCTGAAGACTGGAACAACGACCAGGTGCCGCGATAGGCTTGGAAATGTTTTCCACCCTGGCCTTAAGGAAATAGCTGATGACCCTGCGAATAGAACGGTCGCAAAACCCCACGGATGAAGAGCGCCAGGCAATCCTGCTGCCATTGCGCGCCTATAACGCCGCAAAAGCCGGCGTCTCGACTCAGGAGCCCGTTGCCCTGCTGGTGCGTGACGAAAGCGGCGAGATTCTCGGTGGGCTTCACGGTCGAGTGTTTTACCAATGGTTGTACATCGACCTGCTGTCGGTACCGGAGCAAGCCCGGGGACAGGGCATGGGCACGAAGCTGATGCAGATAGCCGAAGACCTGGCACGGGAGAAGGAATGCGTGGGGATCTGGCTCGACACCTTCGACTTCCAGGCGCCGGAGTTCTACAGGAAGCTCGGCTACAGCGAGTTAGGCCAGATCGCTGACTACCCGCCTGGCCACCAGCGCTTCTTTTTCCAGAAGCGCCTGATAAATATTTGATCCCTGGCGCCGCCAAAAGATCGCAGCCTGCGGCAGCTCCTACAGGGAGTACACCTGCCCAGTGTAGGAGCTGCCGCAGGCTGCGATCTTTTGATCTTGCTTACAAACAGGTGGCCAACGCCGCCAATCGGCGCTTGGCGACAAAATCGTCATGCTGCGCGTAATAATTCAGCACGGTGGCGGAAGCGTCAGTTTTCACGTCCACAAAGGACTCCGCCGAGCGCGTGTAAACGGTGGTGCCACCCTTCTCGCCAGGCTGCAAATACGCGCCAGCATCAACACCGAACACTGCCTCATCCTGCCAGGAAAACTGCACACACTGGGCGATGACTTTTTCCGGCTTGTCCGACGTCAGGGTTTTGTACGGGGTTCCAGTGCGGGCGTCGTTCATCGCCGAGCCCGCGCATCCCGCCAGCAACGTTACGGCCAGCGCCACCATCAGAATTCGCATTGCGTTCGCTCATCAAGAAAAAGCGGACTGTATCACCGCGGCACGACGTATCGTTCTGCTTTACTTCATTTATACCGCGACACCGAGTGACGATTCGCGCACCCTGTCGCGCCATTAACACCGCATCGCCCGTTTTTCCGGGCTCATTTTCTGGAAAGGTCATGACACCCAACGCCGAATATTACAAACCGACCGCTGAATATGCCGACAAGCTGATCAGCCAGATCGGTCAGACGCCGTCCTGGATTGCCAAGCGAATTGGCGTCACCGACAAGCGGATTCGTTACATCCTCGACGGCGAAAGAACCGTCAAAGGTGAAACCACGCCGATTCAAATGACCTACCCCGAGCAGTTTGCCCTCGAATGCCTGGCAGCAGCGGCCAAGGCCAGCAAGAAGCAGTCTTCGTAACCCAGCCTCAAGGAGCGACCATGGCGGCAACCGAACAGCAACACGAGCAAGCGTTGAAGAGGTTTCTCGATGAGCGCCCTGAACTGCGCGTCGAACTCGACAACCTCAACCCGCTGTTGGCTCAGGCCAAGGGCGAGACCGCGGCGCAGTACCGCGAGGAGCGCTTGCATGAAGCCTTCGAAGCCGAGGCCGAGCATCTGGGATTGTTTGCCTGGGAGCTGACGCTGCAACTGACCGCCGCGACGTCCGAGGACTATCAGGCCCAGCGCCTGGAAGTGCACAAGGAAGTCGCCGAGATGGCCGGCATGGACTGGCTGGAGTATTGCGAGTTATATGGATTGAGTAAGTGACCCTAACGGTCGCTGCCTGAGGACGACCTTCGCTGATGTTGCCATCCCTCTCAACTGACCGCGCCAGTCCAGGCCATCTGCATGCCCGCAAATGGCGCGGACGCATTGGCATGTCGCTGGTGGCCAGCCTCTCGGTGCTCGCGGGCATGACCGACGCCATCGGCTTCATGGCCAGCGGCGATTTCGTCTCGTTCATGAGCGGCAACACCACCCGCCTCGCCGTCGCCATCAGCGACGGCGACCTGGGCCTGACCTTGCGCCTGGTGATCCTCGTCGGCACCTTCATCGTCGGCAACGCCTTGGGGATTGTCGTCAGCCGCCTCGGCGGCCGTCGGGCGCTGCCCTTGCTGCTGTGCATCGCCACGCTGCTCTGCGGCGCTGCTGCCTGGCCCTACGACGAACAATTACCAGCGCTGCTGGCGGCGATCATCGCCATGGGCATGCTCAATGCCGCCGTGGAAGAAGTGAACGGCCTGCCGGTCGGCCTGACCTACGTCACCGGCGCCCTGTCGCGCTTCGGCCGTGGGCTGGGACGCTGGATGCTCGGCGAACGGCGCAACGGTTGGCGCGTACAACTGATCCCCTGGACCGGAATGTTTGCCGGCGCGGTACTTGGCGCCGTGCTGGAACATCATTTGGGGCTCAGGGCGTTGTTTGTCAGCGGTCTGCTGGCCGGCGCGGTCGGGCTGCTGTCGCTGAAAATCCCGCGGCGGTGGCAGTTGGGTTATATGCCGCGCTGAATTGGGTGGTGTCTGTCAGGCCGCCTTCGCGAGCAAGTCGGATCGCCGCACCGCCGCTCCCACATTGAATCGCATTCCATTTGGTAGAACTCGGTCAAATGTGGGAGCGGGCTTGCTCGCGAAGGGGGCGACTCGGTCCCAAGGGAAAACCCATTTAGCCGCCCCAGCGATAAAGCTTTATCATGGCCGCAGTTTTACTGATCGAGTCCGTCATGAAGTTCGCCATCGCGCTATTTTCCGCCGCCCATGCGCCCTCCTCGCGCCGCGCCCTGCTGTTCGCCCAGGCCGCGCTGGCCGGTGGGCATGAGATTGTCCGGCTGTTTTTCTATCAGGACGGCGTCTACAACGCCTCCGGCAGCGTGGTCACGCCGCAGGATGAGCAGGATTTGCCCAAGCAATGGCGCAATTTCGTCACCGAGCATCAACTGGACGGCGTCGTGTGCATCGCAGCCGCCCTGCGTCGTGGCGTGTTGAACGAAGAAGAAGCCGGGCGCTATCAGCGCGAAGCCGTTGCGGTGGGCGCGCCGTGGGAATTGTCTGGTCTGGGCCAATTGCATGACGCGGTGCAGGATGCTGACCGCCTGATCTGTTTCGGAGGCGCGTGAGATGGCTAAATCCTTGCTGATTATCAGCCGTCAGGCGCCCTGGTCCGGGCCGAGTGCGCGCGAAGCGCTGGACATCGTGCTGGCCGGCGGTGCCTTCGACCTACCGATCGGCCTGCTGTTTCTAGATGACGGGGTGTTCCAGCTCGCCGCGAAACAGGACGCCAAGGCCCTCCAGCAGAAGGACCTGAGCGCCAACCTGCAAGCCTTGCCGATGTTCGGTGTCGAAGACCTTTTTGTCTGTGGCGACAGCGCTGCAGAACGCGGTCTGAACCCGGCCGGCTTGTCGCTGGAAGAAGCTCAAGTGCTGGCCGCCCACGAAATCACCGCACTTATTGACCGTTACGACCAGGTGATCACCCTCTGATGTCGACTTTGCATGTGTTGTCTCATTCCCCGTTCGGCGACGATCGCCTGACCAGTTGCCTGCGCTTGATGGGCGCTGACGATGCGTTGTTGCTGACTGGTGACGCGGTTTATGCGTTGCAACCAGGCACCGCGCCGTTCAATGCGCTGAACGCCCGCCATCTGAAACTGTTCGTACTGGCCGAAGACGCCCAGGCTCGTGCACTGGAGATTCCTGACACGGCCAAGGCCATCGATTACCCGGCCTTCGTCGAGCTGTCGATTCACTACGACAAGGTCAACAGTTGGCTATGAACTCCCTGACGGTCGGCGCACGCGCCATCGAGTTGGACAAGGACGGTTTCCTGGTAGAACTGAGCGACTGGTCCTGCGACGTGGCCAGCGCCCTGGCCGCCGCCGAAGACATCGAGTTGAGCCCTGAACACTGGGAAATCCTCGAACTGCTACGCAGTTTCTATGCCGAATTCCAGTTGTCGCCGGCCACGCGTCCGCTGATCAAGTACACCGCGCTGAAGCTGGGCCCGGACAAGGGCAACAGCCTGCACCTGAACCGACTGTTCAAAGGCACCCCTGCCAAACTCGCCGCGAAACTGGCGGGCCTGCCCAAACCGACGAATTGCTTATGACCGACTACCCAGCGCTGACCCTCGAAACACCCGCCGAACACCCGTTCGCCCAGTTCGTGCGCATCCTTGGCAAAGGCAAGCGCGGCGCCCGCGACCTGACCCGCGAGGAAGCCCGCGAAGCCATGGGCATGGTGCTCGACCACAAGGTCGAAGACACCCAGCTCGGCGCGTTCCTGATGCTGTTGCGGCACAAGGAAGAAAGCGCTGAGGAGATGGCCGGTTTTACCGAAGCGTTGCGCGAACGTTTACAGGCACCGACGTTGAATGTGGATCTGGACTGGCCAACCTACGCCGGCAAGAAGCGCCATCTGCCATGGTATCTGCTGGCGGCCAAGTGCCTGGCGCAGAACGGCGTGCGGATCTTCATGCACGGCGGCGGCGCGCACACGGCGGGTCGGCTCTATAGCGAGCAATTGCTGGATGAGTTGAAGATTCCATTGTGCCGCGACTGGCAGCAGGTCGGCGAGGCACTCGATAACGGCGGCCTGGCCTTCATGCCGCTGGTCGATTGGGCACCGCAGCTGCAACGAATGATCGACCTGCGCAATACATTGGGCCTGCGTTCGCCGATCCATTCCCTGACGCGGATTCTCAATCCGTTGGGCGCTCGCTGTGGCCTGCAAAGCATTTTCCACCCCGGTTACCAGGCGGTGCATCGCGATGCCAGCGGTTTGCTCGGCGATACCGCGATCGTAGTGAAAGGCGACGGCGGCGAAATCGAGATCAACCCGGACGCCGACAGTCACTTGTACGGCACCACTGGCGGCGAAAGCTGGGACGAGGAATGGCCGCAGCTGTCGGCTCAACGGCACGTCAAACCGGCCACCCTCGATCCCGAGCATTTAAAAGCCGTGTGGCGTGGCGATGTGGTCGACAGCTACCCGCAAATGGCGCTGATCTCGACCATGGCCCTGGCCTTGCGCGGCCTCGGCCAAACCCGCGAACACGCCTTCGAAACCGCCCAGCAGTATTGGGACGCTCGGGACAAATCGATTTAACCGATCATAAGCGCCCAACCTTTGCGCTTTTTTATCGAACCTATGCGAATAGACTCCTCTCCAACGCTTATTGGTTGAGGAGTCTTGAACATGGGTTTGTTAGTTGAAGGTCGCTGGCATGACCAGTGGTACGAAAGCGCCAAGGACGGTACGTTCCAGCGTGAACAAGCGCAGCGTCGTAACTGGCTGACCGCCGACGGCAAGCCTGGCCCGACCGGTGTCGGTGGCTTTGCGGCCGAGGCCGGTCGTTATCACCTCTACGTGTCCCTCGCCTGTCCATGGGCTCACCGCACACTGATCCTGCGCAAACTCAAAGGCCTCGAAAGCCTCATCGACGTCTCGGTGGTCAGTTGGCTGATGCTGGAAAACGGCTGGACCTTCGACCAGAACCTCGGATCGACCGGGGACAAACTCGATCACTTCAATTTCATGCACCAGCGCTACACCGCCGATACCGCCGACTACACCGGCCGCGTCACCGTGCCGGTGCTCTGGGACAAACAGCAAAATCGCATCGTCAACAATGAATCGGCGGAGATCATCCGCATGTTCAATGGCGCCTTCGATGACTTGACCGGTAATGACCTGGATTTCTACCCGGCGCCGCTGCGGGGCGAGATCGACGCGCTGAACGAACGGATTTATCCGGCGGTGAACAATGGCGTGTACCGCGCAGGGTTTGCCACGTCGCAGAAGGCGTATGAAGAGGCGTTCGACGGGTTGTTCGAGGAGCTTGATCGGCTGGAACAGCTGTTGGGCGCCAATCGCTACCTGACGGGTGAATACCTGACCGAAGCTGATGTTCGGCTGTTCACCACGTTGATTCGCTTTGACGCGGTGTATTACGGGCACTTCAAGTGCAACCTGCGGCGGATCGCCGATTATCCGAACCTGTCGAACTGGCTGCGGGAGATTTATCAGTGGCCGGGGATTGCCGAGACGGTGGATTTCGAGCACATCAAGAATCACTACTATGGCAGCCACAAGACCATTAACCCGACCGGGATCGTGCCTAAAGGGCCGGCGCAGGAGTTCATGGCGCCGCATGATCGCGAGCGGTTGAGCGGGAAAGGAGTTTGGCGCAAGAACCAGGCCTGATCTGAAATACTGGGTGATTTTGAGGGCCCCTTCGCGAGCAAGCCCGCTCCCACATTTGACCGTGTTCTATCTGAGGAATACGGTCAAATGTGGGAGCGGGCTTGCTCGCGAAGGAGGCGACGCGGTATTCAGACTTGCGCCTGAGCGCCCTCGAACCACGCCAGTTTCTCGCGCAATTGCACCACTTCCCCAACGATCACCAGCGTCGGCGCATGCACTTCATGCTCCGCCACCAGACTTGGCAAATCCGCCAACGTGCCGGTAAACACCCGCTGATTGACGGTGGTGCCCTGCTGGATCAACGCCGCTGGCGTATCCGCCGCGCGACCATGCTTGATCAACTGCTCGCAGATGATCGGCAAGCCCACCAGCCCCATGTAGAACACCAGGGTTTGCGCCGGCGCGACCAGGTCGGCCCACGGCAAATCGGTGGAGCCGTCCTTCAAGTGCCCGGTGACAAAACGCACAGACTGCGCGTAATCGCGATGCGTCAGCGGAATCCCGGCATACGCCGCGCAACCGCTGGCCGCGGTGATACCCGGCACCACCTGGAACGGGATGCCATGGGCCGCCAGTTCTTCGATCTCTTCACCGCCGCGACCGAAGATGAATGGATCACCGCCCTTCAACCGCACGACCCGCTTGCCTTGCTTGGCCAAATCCACCAATTGCTGGTTGATCTGATCCTGCGGCACAGCGTGATCGGAGCGACGCTTGCCGACGTAAACCCGCTCGGCATCGCGACGGCACAAATCCAGAATCGCCGGCGCCACCAAGCGGTCATACAGCACCACATCGGCTTGCTGCATCAGACGTAAGGCACGGAAGGTCAGCAGGTCGGGATCACCCGGGCCGGCGCCCACCAAATAGACTTCGCCCGTTGCATTCGGTGCTTCACCGGCAATTTTCGCCAGCATCAAACGCTCGGCTTCGGCACCCTGCCCGGCCAGTTGCCGGTCGGCAATCGGGCCTTGGAACACATCTTCCCAGAACGCCCGACGCTGCTGCACATCCGGGAACAGGTGTTTGACCTGGCTGCGAAAACGCGCCGCCAGGCCGGCCAGTTGACCGTAGGTGGAAGGAATCCAGGTTTCCAGTTTGGCGCGGATCAACCGCGCCAGCACCGGCGCGTCGCCGCCACTGGAGACCGCTACGATCAAAGGAGAACGGTCGACGATCGCCGGGAAGATCACGCTGCACAAGGCTGGCGCGTCCACCACATTGACCGGCACACAACGCCGATGGGCATCGGCGGAGACTTGTGCGTTCAGCGGTTCGTCGTCGGTGGCGGCGATGATCAGCCCGCAAGCGTCCAGGTCTGCTTCAACGTAGCCTCGCACCAGACACTCGCCACCGCTGCCGGCAACCAGTTCGCGCAGTTGCGGTTCGATTTCAGGTGCGACCACCCGCAGCAGCGCACCGGCTTCGGCCAGCAGGCGGGATTTGCGCAAGGCAATCTCCCCCCCGCCGACGACCAAGACACGACTGCCGCGAAGGTTATGGAACAGCGGCAGATAGTCCATTTAGCCGATGACCTCAAGGCCACCCATGTACGGTTTCAGCACGTCCGGCACACGGATCGAACCGTCGGCTTGCTGGTAGTTTTCCAGCACCGCCACCAAGGTACGACCGACCGCCAGGCCGGAACCGTTCAGGGTGTGAACCAGTTCAGGCTTGCCGGTTTCCGGGTTGCGGAAACGCGCTTGCATGCGACGGGCCTGGAAATCACCGCAGTTGGAGCAGGACGAAATCTCGCGGTATTTGTCCTGGCTCGGGATCCACACTTCCAGGTCGTAGGTCTTGACCGCGCTGAAGCCCATGTCGCCGGTGCACAGCGCAATGGTGCGATAAGGCAGCTCGAGCAATTGCAGGACTTTTTCGGCGTTGGCCGTCAGGCCTTCCAGCGCTTCCATCGAAGTCGACGGTTCAACGATCTGGACCATTTCAACCTTGTCGAACTGGTGCTGACGGATCATGCCGCGCGTATCGCGACCCGACGCACCGGCTTCACTGCGGAAGCACGGGGTGTGGGCGACGAACTTGATCGGCAGCAGTTTCGAATCGACGATTTCGCCCGCGACGATGTTGGTCAGCGACACTTCGGCGGTCGGAATCAGGTACAGATCGGCTTCGCCTTCGCGAGTGATCTTGAACAGGTCTTCTTCGAACTTCGGCAGCTGCCCCGTGCCTTGCAGCGCCGGCGCTTGAACCAGATAAGGCGTGTAGGCCTCTTCGTAGCCGTGTTCGCTGGTGTGCAGGTTGATCATGAACTGCGCCAGGGCGCGATGCATACGAGCGATCGGGCCGCGCAACAGGGCGAAACGGGCACCGGACAGCTTGGCGGCAGTTTCGAAGTCCAGCCAGCCGAATTTCTCGCCCAGGGCGACGTGATCCTGAACCGGGAAATCGAACGCGGTCGGGGTGCCCCAGCGGCGCACTTCGACGTTGCCGTCTTCGTCATCACCGATCGGCACGGACTCGTGCGGCAGGTTAGGGATGCCGAGCAGGATCGAATCCAGATCGGTCTGTATCCCGTCCAGCTCGACTTTACCGGCGCTCAATTCATTCGCCATGCGCTCGACGTCAGCCATCAGCGGTGCGATGTCTTCGCCGCGCTGCTTGGCCTGGCCGATGGATTTGGAGCGCGCATTACGGTCTGCCTGCAGTGCTTCGGTGCGGGTCTGGACGGTCTTGCGCTGTTCTTCCAGCGCTTCGATGCGCGCAACATCCAGCGTGTAGCCACGGGATGCCAGGCGGTCCGCTACGTCCTGAAGGTTGCTACGTAACAGTTTGGAATCGAGCATGTCGGTCTCTCGTTATCAAAGTTTGGTCAAGGACAGGCCAGCCCAGGTAGCGAGCAGCCCACCGAATACGCTGATGGCAGCATAGACAAAAGCCAGCGGCATTTGCCCGGTTTCCAGCAAACGCACCGTATCCAGTGAAAAAGATGAAAAAGTCGTCAGCCCCCCGAGGAAGCCGACCATCAACCCGGCGCGCACCTCAATCGGCACCTCCGGGCGTACTAAAAACAGACCGTATAGAACGCCGATCAGCAAACAGCCGACGATATTAACGGCCAGCGTCGCGGTATAGAAGTGCCGCGGCCAATTAGCGTTGATCCAGTTACCCGTAGCAAAGCGCAAAAGCGTTCCGGCGATACCGCCCACAGAAACGGCAACGATCAAAGGAATCACTATTTTCTCCGCTGCCGGGGACTGAGACGGTCAAGTTGCGCGAGGTGATTGAGCTTCTCGCCGATCTTCAGCTCCAGGCCTCGCGGCACCGGCTGATAGAACGGTTGTGGCTCGAGTTCCTCCGGGAAATAGTCTTCGCCAGCGGCGTAAGCGTCCGGTTCATCGTGGGCATAGCGGTATTCGTCGCCGTAACCCAGTTGTTTCATCAATTTGGTCGGCGCGTTGCGCAGGTGCAGCGGCACTTCCAGCGAACCGTGTTCGGCGGCACTGCGCATCGCCGCTTTGAAGCCCATGTACACCGCATTGCTTTTCGGCGCGCAGGCCAGATAGGTGATGGCCTGAGCCACCGCCAATTCGCCTTCGGGGCTGCCGAGGCGCTCCTGCACCTCCCACGCCGCCAGGCACAGGCTCAAGGCGCGGGGATCGGCGTTGCCGATGTCTTCGCTGGCCATGCGCACCACGCGCCGGGCCAGGTACAACGGATCGCAACCGCCGTCGATCATCCGCGCGAACCAATACAACGCGCCATCAGGATTGGAGCCGCGCACGGATTTATGCAACGCAGAGATCTGGTCGTAAAACGCTTCGCCGCCCTTGTCGAAACGCCGGCGGGTATCACCGAGCAGGCTTTGCAGCAGGTCGACGCCGATCTCGCTGTTGTCTTCAGCCAGGTCCGAGGCGTTTTCCAGCAGGTTGAGCAGACGCCGGCCATCGCCATCGGCGGCCGACAGCAGCATCTGGAAACCTTCATCGCTAAGGGTCAGTTGCCGCTTGCCCAAGCCACGCTCTTCGGTCAGTGCGCGACGCACCAATTTACGCAGGGCCGCTTCGTCGAGGCTTTTGAGCACGTAGACGCGCGCCCGGGAGAGCAACGCGTTGTTGAGTTCGAAGGAGGGATTTTCAGTGGTTGCGCCGATGAAAATCAGCGTGCCGTCTTCGACGTACGGCAGGAACGCATCCTGCTGAGACTTGTTGAAGCGATGCACTTCATCAACGAAGAGGATGGTCCGCTTGCCGTACTGCCCGGCCTGCTGCTTGGCGATTTCCACCGCCTGACGGATTTCCTTCACGCCGGCCAGTACCGCCGAAACCGTTTCGAAGTGCGCATCCGAGACTTCCGCCAGCAGCCGCGCCAGGGTGGTCTTGCCCACACCCGGCGGGCCCCAGAAAATCATCGAGTGCAGGGCACCCTGCTCCAGCGCTTCGCGCAAAGGCTTGCCGCGAGCGAGCACGTGTTCCTGACCGACGTACTCGTCCAGATTGGCGGCACGCAAGCGTGCTGCCAAGGGCTGAGCAATCGGGGCACTGCGAAACAGGTCCATCACTACTTATGAAACCTCACTGGGTCCTGATACAAATCAGCCAAGGCCATCGCAGATCCTGTGGGAGCGGGCTTGCTCGCGAAGAGGCCGTGTCAGTCGACATCATTGCTGTCTGATACTCCGCCTTCGCGAGCAAGCCCGCTCCCACAATGTCCCGCGTTTTACTCTTGGATCACGTCGGCACCCTTAGGGATGACGAACTTGAACTTGGACGCCGGGATCGGTTCGTTGGCTTTCACGCCGGTGAACAGGATGTTGGTGCGCTGACCGACGCTGTCGATCATCTGCATGTCATTGACCAGGCCATTGCGGAACGACAGACGCAGGCTGTCGAACAGGGTGTCCTTGGTTTTCGGCTTCAAGGTGAAGTCGATCACGCCACCGGCTTCCTTGGCGCTGATGTCGAAGCTCTGGCTGATCTTGGACACGTCACCGGACAGCAGCAACGCCGGGGTCTGGGTCAGGCGCTGATCGAGGTTCTTGATGGTGGCCTGCTCCAGGTCCGGATCCCACAACGTCACCTTCTTGCCGTCGGAAACCATCGTTTGTTCGGCCGGCGCGTTGGTGTGCCAGTAAAACAATCCAGGACGCTGCAAGGACATTTCACCCGCGGTTTCCTGCAATTGGGTGCCGCTGCCGTCGAGGGTCAGCTGGGAGAAACGCGCGGTCAGGGTCTGGGATTTTTCCAGCAGTTGGGTCAGACGTGCCACGTCCTTGTCATCGGCGTGGGCCGAGAGCGTGGTCAAAGCCAAAACCGGCAGCAACAGCATGCGGATAAGACGCATGGGAGTCCTCATAACATTCGTGGGGGTGCGATGGCGCGTCATTACGCCACCGCGTTTCAATCAATTCAGTCGCGTACCGGGCCCGGAGCCAGGACCTCACGCGAACCGTTGGTGTTCATGGACGTCACGACCCCCGCCATCTCCATGGCTTCGATCATGCGCGCGGCGCGGTTGTAGCCGATTTTCAGCTTGCGCTGAACCGCAGAGATGGACGCTCGACGGCTTTCCAGTACGAACTGCACCGCTTCGTCGTAGAGCGCGTCGGATTCACTGTCGTCGTCGCCACCGCTGCCGCCTTCAAAGCCGCTACCCGGCTCTTCGACACCGGCGAGAATCTCGTCGTTGTATTCCGGTGCGCCGCGCAGTTTCCAGGCTTCGACCACCCGGTGAACTTCGTCATCGGACACAAAGGCGCCGTGGACACGAATCGGCAGACTGGTGCCCGGCGGCATGTAAAGCATGTCACCGTGGCCCAGCAGTTGTTCGGCACCGCCCTGGTCGATGATGGTCCGGGAGTCGATCTTGCTCGACACCTGGAACGCCATACGGGTCGGAATGTTGGCCTTGATCAGACCGGTGATTACATCAACCGACGGACGCTGGGTCGCGAGGATCAAGTGGATACCGGCCGCACGCGCCTTCTGAGCGATACGGGCGATCAGTTCTTCAACCTTCTTGCCGACGATCATCATCATGTCGGCGAATTCGTCCACCACCACGACAATCGTCGGCAGCTTGG
The DNA here is from genome assembly GCF_001424925.1 of Pseudomonas sp. Root329. NCBI lineage: Bacteria > Pseudomonadati > Pseudomonadota > Gammaproteobacteria > Pseudomonadales > Pseudomonadaceae > Pseudomonas > Pseudomonas sp. Root329. Next base: position 41,988 of record NZ_LMCV01000032.1, read on the forward strand.
TCAGCAGCGGCGCTTCGTCGTGAATGCTTTCGCGCTTGTACAACGGATCGGTCAACGGCGTACCGGCGTCCTGGGCTTCCTTGACCTTGGCATTGAAGCCCGACAGGTTACGCACGCCCATTTTCGCCATCAGTTTGTAGCGACGCTCCATCTCCGCCACGCTCCAGCGCAGGGCGTTGGCGGCGTCCTTCATGTCGGTCACGACCGGGCACAACAGATGCGGAATGCCTTCGTAGATCGACAGCTCAAGCATTTTCGGGTCGATCATGATCAGCTTGGCGTCTTCCGGGCCGGACTTGAACAGGATCGACAGGATCATCGCGTTCACGCCCACCGATTTACCGGAACCGGTCGTACCGGCTACCAGCAAGTGAGGCATTTTCGCCAGGTCGGTGATGACCGGCTTGCCACCAATGTCGTGACCCAGGGCCAAGGTAACCGGCGACTTGAAGTTGTCGTACTCGGGGGTCGACAGCACTTCGGAGAAACGCACGATCTGGCGGTCTTCGTTAGGAATCTCGATACCGACGGTGGTCTTGCCCGGAATCACTTCCACCACACGCACGCTGGTCACGGCCAGGGAACGCGCGAGGTCTTTCGCCAGGTTGGAGATGCGGCTGACCTTGACGCCGGCCGCTGGCTGGATTTCGTAACGGGTAATCACCGGGCCCGGGTGAATCGAATCCACCGAGACTTCGACGCCGAATTCCTTGAGCTTGATTTCCAGCAAGTGGCCAACCGCCGCCAGGGATTCAGGCGAGTAGTTGAGTTGTTTCTTTTCTGCCGGGTCGAGAATCGAGATCGGCGGCAAGGTGCCTTCGACGGCGCTGTCGACGAACAACGGCACCTGCTTCTCTTTTTCCACGCGCTTGCTGGGCGCTGCTGGTTTGGGCGGCGCTGGGGCAATCACCGGCGGCACCTGCTTCTCGCGGTCCGACATGTGTTTGCTCAGGGCCTGCTCACGTTCGATCAGGCGTTCCTTGACCTTGGCTTGCTCGCGCTTGTCGGTGACGGTCGGCGCGACCACGTCATGCACGCGATCATCGACTTCACGCAACTGCGCAACCAATTGTTTGCGCTCGACACGGGCCGCCCACCAGCGGTTGGCCGCGCCCTGGAACAATTCGAACAGGTCGAGGGTGATCTTGCCGGTGAGGTCCATCACTTTGAACCACGACAGGTCGGTGAACACCGTCAGGCCGAACAGGAACAACGCGATGAACACCAGCGTACTGCCCTGGATATTCAGGGCGTTCCTGGCCAGATCGCCGAGGCTTTCGCCCAAAGCGCCGCCAGCGCCGGCCGGCAGACCGGTCGCAGCGTGGAAATGGATATGGGCCAGGGCCGCGCCCGACAGCACCAGAAACACCAGGCCGATCAGGCGCCAGGAGAACAGCCAGCCGCTCCACTCCCACTGCTCGTGACGTTGACGGAAAATTTGATAGGCCTTGATCGCCAGCAACAACGGGAAGATGTAGGCGAAGTAACCCAACACCATGAACAGGATATCGGCGCTGTAGGAGCCGACCGGACCGCCGAAGTTCTGCACATCGTCGATCTTGCTGTTATGGCTCCAGCCTGGATCGTCCTTGCCGTAGGTCAACAAGGCCATCATCAGGAACAGGCACAAGCCGCCGATGGCGATCAATGCACCTTCCTTGAGCCGGTAGTGCAATTGCTGGCGCCAGAGCGGAACGACTGTTTTTGGTGCTGCGGTGGATTTCTTCAAAACGCTTCTTTTCCTGCGCCTGTGGCGCGTCCATCTGTTGATTGACTATAAAAAACTGCCCAATCCAGGCAGGTAAAAAAGATAACAGGTGTAACTGGGACTACTTTTAACACTACGCTCCGGTTTTTATAAACACGGCGCGCAGCGCTTATTTTATTACAAGCACTGTAACAGGCAGGCATTGTACGGGTTTGTTCGTCCGATGCCATGCTTGAAACCCAAGGTGTAGCATAGCCAACAGCACATGACTCGCGGTTCAATTTGAGCATGCATTCTCTTTTGTGACAAAGGCTTATGAGGTGTTTTTATGAGCGAAGCGAAGCATTCCCGCCTGATCATTCTGGGTTCCGGCCCTGCCGGTTACAGCGCAGCCGTTTATGCCGCTCGCGCCAACCTCAATCCCGTTGTCATTACCGGCATACAGGCAGGTGGCCAGCTCACCACCACCGTCGAAGTCGACAACTGGCCCGGTGATGTCGAAGGCCTCACCGGCCCGGTGCTGATGGAACGCATGCAAAAACACGCCGAGCGTTTTCACACAGAGATCGTCTACGACCACATCCACACTGCCAAGTTGCAACAGCGCCCGTTCGAACTCATCGGCGACAGCGGCACTTACACCTGTGATGCGCTGATCATCGCCACCGGCGCCTCGGCGCAATACCTGGGGCTGCCATCGGAAGAGACATTTGCCGGCAAAGGAGTGTCGGCCTGCGCGACGTGCGACGGTTTCTTCTACCGCAATCAGGTAGTCGCGGTCGTGGGTGGCGGCAACACAGCAGTTGAAGAAGCGTTGTACCTGTCGAACATCGCCAAGGAAGTTCACCTGATTCACCGCCGCGACAAGTTGCGCTCGGAGAAAATTCTTCAGGACAAGCTCTTCGAAAAAGCCGCCAAAGGCAATATCCGCCTGCACTGGAACCAGAATCTGGATGAAGTACTGGGTGATGCCAGCGGTGTGACCGGCGCCCGCCTGCGGGACAGCCACACTGACGAAACCAGTGAATTGCCGCTGACCGGCGTGTTCATCGCTATTGGCCACAAACCCAACACCGATCTGTTCGAGGGTCAGCTGAAAATGCGTGACGGCTACCTGCTGATCAAGGGCGGCAGCGAAGGCGACGCTACCAGCACCGAAATCCCGGGCGTGTTTGCCGCCGGTGACGTGGCCGATCACGTTTACCGCCAGGCGGTAACCTCTGCCGGGGCCGGCTGCATGGCCGCGCTGGACGCCGAGAAGTATCTCGACGACATTCCAGTCGTTTGACGGCACACTTCACGGTGGGCCCACCCGCCCACCACTGCCCTCCCCTTCTGCAAGCCCGGATGCCATGCTGACTTGGTTACAACGCAATACCCTGACCTTCCCGCCCCTGGAAAAAGCCATGCGCGATCCCAACGGGCTGCTGGCCGCGGGCGGAGATCTGTCCGCCGATCGTCTGATTCAGGCCTATCGCCACGGCTGTTTTCCGTGGTTCTCGGAAGGCCAGCCGATTCTCTGGTGGTCGCCGGATCCACGCACCGTATTGTTTCCCGACGAACTGCATGTCTCGCGCAGCCTGAACAAACTGCTGCGCCAGCAACGCTATCAGGTGACCTTTGATCAGGATTTTGCCGCGGTCATCCGCGCCTGCGCCGCGCCTCGGGATTACGCCGACGGCACCTGGATCACAGAAGCCATGCAGAACGCCTACCTCGAGCTGCACAGGCGTGGCTACGCCCATTCGGTGGAAGTCTGGGACCAGGGCGAGCTGGTCGGCGGGCTCTATGGCCTGGCGATGGGTCAGCTGTTTTTCGGCGAATCCATGTTCAGCCGCGCCGACAACGCCTCGAAATATGGCTTTGCCACGCTGGTCCGACATCTGAAAGACTCAGGCTTTGTGCTGATCGACTGCCAGATGCCGACCGACCATCTGCACAGCCTCGGCGCCCGAGCGATTCCTCGCAGCGAGTTTGCCGACTACCTTGCGCAGCATCTGGACCAACCCAGCCGCGCAACCTGGGTTTGCTGAGCGACTTTTGCGCGCGTGGCTTACACTTAATTCAAAGCTTATTCCCGAGGGTTGATCATGACCGAGTTGGCGCGTTTGAAGTTTTATGCCACTCAGCCCCACTCTTGCAGTTATCTGCCCGAGGAGCAGGCCACGACCTTGTTCCTCGACCCTAGTCAGCCCATGGATGTGCATGTCTATGCAGACCTGTCTGAAATGGGTTTCCGTCGTAGCGGCGATCATCTTTACCGGCCTCATTGCCAGAATTGCAATGCCTGCGTACCGGCGCGCATCCCTGTGGCGCAATTTTCGCCCAACCGCCAGCAGAAACGCATATTCAAACGCAACGTCGACCTGCAGGTGCGCCCTTCCAGGCCGCAATTCAGCGAAGAGTATTTCGACCTTTATCAGCGCTATATCGAACAGCGTCACGCCGATGGCGATATGTACCCGCCAAGTCGCGATCAGTTTGCGACGTTCCTGGTACGTGACCTGCCGTTTTCCCGATTCTACGAATTCCGTCTCGAAGGACGACTGGTGGCGGTGGCCGTCACCGACTTGCTGCCGAACGGTCTGTCGGCCGTTTACACCTTCTACGAGCCCGCTGAAGAACGCCGTAGCCTGGGGCGTTATGCGATTCTCTGGCAAATCGCCGAGGCTCAGCGCCTGGGGCTGGAGGCCGTCTATCTGGGCTATTGGATCAAAAACTGCAAAAAGATGAGCTACAAGACTCAATATCGCCCTATCGAACTGCTGATTAATCAGCGCTGGGTCATCCTGAACTAGAGCAAGCCGTAAACCCCTTGGCTTAAACCCCATTTTTCGGGCACAATGCACGCCGCTTTTGCCTGGCGCAGTTGCACCGGGCCATTCATTGGACACCGAGGGCTTTACTGCATGTCGAAAGAAGACAGCTTCGAAATGGAAGGCACTGTCGTCGACACCCTGCCCAACACCATGTTTCGTGTGGAGTTGGAAAATGGGCACGTCGTAACCGCGCATATCTCCGGCAAGATGCGCAAGAACTACATCCGTATTCTTACCGGTGACAAAGTGCGCGTCGAGCTGACGCCCTATGACTTGAGCAAAGGGCGCATCACTTACCGCGCTCGCTAATCAAGTCAATACAAAACGCCCGGTTTATGCCGGGCGTTTTTGTTTGTCTGCGATTTGGTGGGGTTTTGGGTTCTTGGGTTCTTGGGTTTTGGGTGTATATCCGTTGCTGCGGTGATGGCTGATTATGGTTTCGCTTTTACAGCGAGTCCCTTTTTCAAACGCCAAAAAGGAACCAAATGTATGGTCAGCCCATCTTCTGCCACCCAGCATTGATGAACGGTAAATCGAGCTTGCGCTAATGTATTCGGGCTCAGTGTGAGCACGGATAGCGCTCGGCCCTTGATGAAGCCCATCTTCTGCCACCCAGCATTGATGAACGGTAAATCGAGCTTGCGCTAATGTATTCGGGCTCAGTGTGAGCACGGATAGCGCTCGGCCCTTGATGAGTAGTCGCTCCTGCCTATCCTTTAAAAAGTCTTCAGCCTCCAAAGCTCTTTTGGTTCTCAGGTTTTCAGCCAGGATGTCTGCCGTTTATCGTCATCAGCTACTGACGTCGCAAAAGCCGGTGGTGAAGCGTAAGGATCAAGCCAAAAGCTGTGAGTTGTCGGTGCCGCCTTTGGTTAATAACACCCAGATGATTCTGGCCATTTTGTTCGCCAGGGCACAGGCCACTTTGTTCAGAGGCTTGCGGGCGAGCAGGTTTTTGGCCCACCTACCGAGGGCGTCGGTGCGGTGATCGACTCGGTACAAAACGGTGTGAGCGCCCTGTACCAGCAGGCTTCTTAGGTATTTATCGCCCCGTTTGCTGATGCCGAGGAGGACCGTTTCGCCACCTGTTGAATGCTGTCGCGGCACCAACCCCAACGAGGCGGCGAAGTCGCGGGACGATTTGAAAACCGAAGCGTCGCCGACATCGGCCACCAGAGCGCTAGCGATGAGGGGGCCGATGCCGGGGATGCTTTGCAAGCGTTGGCCGGCGTCGCTTTGGACGAGGTTTTGCTTGATCGGGCCACCAGAGCGCTAGCGATGAGGGGGCCGATGCCGGGGATGCTTTGCAAGCGTTGGCCGGCGTCGCTTTGGACGAGGTTTTGCTTGATCTCGACATCAAGTTTTTTGATCTCGCCAGTCAGCTGCCGAATATCTTCAAGCATGCGCTCAATGGCGTTTATCAAACGAATGGGAAGCTCACGGCTTTGCATCAGGCCCGAGACCCGATCAAGGGCGGCGCATCCGGCGGGAAAGATGACGCCGAACTCCAGGAGAAATCCATGCACTTGATTGATGACGGCGGTGCGTCGACTGACCAATGACTTGCGCAGCCGGTGCTCAGTGCACAGCACCTGCTGTTCTACGGTTTTGACTTGGACCGAACGGGTTCTAGGGCGCGAGGCCGCTTCACAAATRGCCTCGGCATCAATGAAGTCGTTTTTGTTGCCGGTGACATAGGCCTTCACATGTTGCGGTGCAATCAACTGCACTTGATGGCCTTGCTCCTTGATTTTCCGGGCAAGCCACTGAGATCCGCCGCAGGACTCCATGGCAATTTTGCAGGTCGAAAGCTGTGCGAGATAAGGGAGCAATTGGTTGCGGTTGAGCTTTTTACGCAGCACCTGATGGCCCCTGGCGTCCTGTCCATGCAGGTGGAAAGTGTTCTTGCCGATGTCGTTGATAAGGGAGCAATTGGTTGCGGTTGAGCTTTTTACGCAGCACCTGATGGCCCCTGGCGTCCTGTCCATGCAGGTGGAAAGTGTTCTTGCCGATGTCGATACCCAGAAGCGTCACGGTATTCATGAGAGATCCTCCTTCGGTAAAGAGAGCGCCCCGGCAAGTTTAGACTCGCCGAGGTTCTCGCCGGGCTGACCATCTCATTAAGGCTTTGCAGGAAGATCGAGCAGAAGCGTCACGGTATTCCAGAAGCGTCACGGTATTCATGAGAGATCCTCCTTCGGTAAAGAGAGCGCCCCGGCAAGTTTAGACTCGCCGAGGTTCTCGCCGGGCTGACCATCTCATTAAGGCTTTGCCCCGGCGTACGGCACTTCGCTAAAGCTCAGTGTTCCCTCGCTACGGTGTCCATCAGGGGACATCGCCTACGGTCTGCTTCGCTACGACCTCCTCTCGATGTGTTCGGCTTCGCCGAACGGCGCTACGCGCCTAATCCCCTGATGAACACCTACGCTCGGCCTGCCGAAGGGGCAAAAGGTCAAAAGCAGGATCAACGTCAAAAGCCAAAGCAAGATCAAAAGATCGCAGCCTTCGTCAGCTCCTACATGGAGTTCGCGCACACCCGAAAGAACAGGTCGGCTATCAGGCCGCCTCGGCTGATTTTGATCTGCCCGCCCCTTCGGGAGGCTGAGTGGAGGTGTTCATCTGGGGATTGGTGCGCAGCACCGTTCGACGCAGTCGAACACATCGAGAGGAGGTCGAAGCGAAGCCGACCGGAGGCGATGCCCCCAGATGAATGCCGGAACGAAGGAACGCCGAGCCCAAGCGAGGGGCCGGACGCTTGGGGCGAGCGTTTTTTTGCTTACTTTTTTTAGGGCTTCGGTACGTGTCAAGGTACCTGTCGCCTTGCTCCTACAGTTGTTAGCCCGTTGCGCCCCTAATTTCAGGGCGTTCCGGGTTTAAATACACCGCATCTGCGAGCTTCCAGTTCCGTGTCCGAGTACTCCAGCGGCTCGGATTAGCTTCCCTCGCATCTTCATACAGCGCTGCTCT
>NZ_LMCV01000033.1:0-40717 GCF_001424925.1 Pseudomonas sp. Root329
CCCCCGGCCATGGATGGCCGATGGCGGCGGGCCCCCGGAGCAATGCCGGAGTGAGGGCATGCCGAGCCTAGGCGAGGCACCGAATGGAGGGGCAAAGCGTTTTGCTTCCTTTTGGGCGTCTGCAAAAGGGAGTCGCTGTAAAAGCGAAACCGTAATCAGCCAACACCGCAGAAACGGATATGTCCCCCAACCTTAGTGACGCTGACCGGTCTAGTGCCCGCGAATGTAATGCTCCAGCTGCCGAATCAAATCCGCCTGTTCAACAATGGCCTCCTTGACCAGATCCCCAATCGATAACAGCCCCATCAGTTCGCCACCCTCCATCACCGGCAGATGACGCAGATGGCTGTCAGTCATAACCGCCATGCAACGCTCAATACTCTGCTGACTGTCAGCCGTCACCACGGGCGCACTCATGATGTCCCGCACCGGCGTACCAACCGAAGAGCGCCCCTGCAGCACGACCTTGCGCGCATAGTCGCGCTCGCTGATCACGCCGACCACCTGCCCGGCCTCGATCACCGGAAGCGCACCCACGTTCTTTTCGGCCATGATCCTCAGCGCTTCAAGGACCATCTCATCGGGCGCGATGCTATGCACCTGACGGTTTTGCACGACCTTGAGTTTCAGCAATTGTGCGGCTGTTTTCATAAATGCCTCCGATGCGGATACGCGATGCTGTTGAACAGGCTCAAGCCACCCCGACTTCCACCACGCCGCTGTTCAACCGCACGGGCCAGACACGCAGACGCTGTTGCGGGTACTCCAGGCAGCTGCCGTCCTCAAGGCGGAAATGCTGTTTGTAGATCGGCGACGCAACCACCAGATCACCCTTGATGCTGCCCACCAACCCGCGACCGATCACATTCGCCCCGGATTGCGGGTCATGGTTGTCGATGGCATAGAGGGTCCGACCCTCGGCACCCGGCAGGTAGAACAACGCCACTTGCGCGCCATCGAGCCAGACGACAACGCCGGAGTTGCTGACCAGGTCCTGTTGCTCGCACACCGTTTGCCAGGCCTCGGGGTTTTCCAGGGAATCGATGCGTTGGGTATTGGACTGGCTCATCAGGCAATCTCCTCGGAAACAGGGATAAGGTTGAGTTCGGCGGCCATGATCGGGCGCCGCTGGCCGCGTTCCTGGACAAAGTGGATGTCCGGGTCCGGGCGTTTATCGTTGACGAAGGTACGGAAGCGCTTGAGTTTTTCCGGGTCTTTGAGGGCGTTGGCCCACTCGCATTCATAGCGGTTGACCACCAGTTGCATCTGCGATTCGAGCTCTTCACCCAGCCCGAGGCTGTCGTTGATGATCACGTCCTTGAGGTAATCGAGGCCGCCCTCCAGGCTTTCGCGCCACACCGACGTACGCTGCAATTTGTCGGCGGTGCGGATGTAGAACATCAGGAAGCGGTCGATGTAGCGGATCAGGGTCGCATCGTCGAGGTCGGTGGCGAACAGCTCGGCGTGGCGTGGACGCATGCCGCCGTTGCCGGCGATGTAAAGGTTCCAGCCTTTCTCGGTGGCGATCACGCCAACGTCCTTGCTCTGGGCCTCGGCACACTCACGGGTGCAACCGGACACCGCGAATTTGAGCTTGTGCGGCGAGCGCAGGCCCTTGTAGCGGTCCTCGATGGCCAGGGCCATTTGCACGCTGTCTTGCACGCCATAACGGCACCAGGTGCTGCCGACGCAAGACTTCACTGTGCGGGTCGACTTGCCGTAGGCATGCCCGGTTTCAAAACCGGCTTCGATCAGCTCGGCCCAGATGTCCGGCAATTCATGCAACTGCGCGCCAAACAGGTCGATACGCTGGCCGCCGGTGATTTTGGTGTAGAGGTCGTATTTCTTCGCCACCACACCGATCGCGATCAGTTTGTCGGCGGTGATTTCGCCACCGGGGATGCGTGGCACCACCGAATAGGTGCCGTTTTTCTGCATGTTGGCCATGAAGGTGTCGTTGGTGTCCTGCAGCGGCACCAGTGAGGCGTCCATGATCGGCTGGTTCCAGCACGACGCGAGGATCGAGCCCACCGCCGGTTTGCACACGTCGCAACCGGTGTGGCCACGGCCATGCTTGGCCAGCAGTTCTTCGAAAGTGATCACCCCTTCTACCCGCACCAGCGCATAAAGCTCTTGGCGGGTATAGGCGAAGTGTTCGCACAGGCTCTTGTCGACGCTGACGCCACGGGCAATCAGCTCATGTTCGAAAACCTGCTTGAGCAGCCCGGCACAACCACCGCAACCGGTGCAGGCTTTGGTCTGCGACTTGAGCAGGCCGAGGTCGGTGCAGCCACCGTCGATGGCCGAGCAAATGGAACCCTTGGTCACGTTGTGGCACGAGCACACCGTGGCCGCTTCGGGCAACGCGCCCGGGCCCAGCGTCGGCGCGCCTTCGGACGACGGCAGAATCAGACTGGCGGGTTCCGCCGGCAGCGCAATCGCGTTCTGCATGTATTGCAGCAGCGTGTCGTAATAGCTGTTGTCACCGACCAACACCGCACCGAGGACGTGCTTGCCCGTGGCATCCACCACCAGGCGACGATAGCTGGCCGTGGTTTCGTCGATGAACTGATAACTGCGCGCGCCCGGCGTGCTGCCGTGGGCGTCGCCGATGGAGCCGACATCGACGCCCAACAGCTTGAGCTTGGTCGACATGTCCGCGCCCATGAACGGCTCGGCGGTTTCGTTGCACAGCAGTGCGGCAACACCGCGTGCCATTTGGTAGCCCGGGGCGACCAGGCCAAAAATGCTGCCGTTCCACGCGGCACACTCACCGATCGCATAGATGTTCGGATCGCTGCTCTGGCATTGGTCGTCAATCACCACACCGCCGCGCGGGCCGACTTCCAGCGAGCATTGACGGGCCAGTGCATCTTGCGCACGGATACCGGCGGAAAACACGATCAGGTCGGTTTCCAGGAATTCGTCATTGGCGAAGTTCATCCGGTAGCGGTATTCCTCGCCTGCGCTGATCGATTGCGTGCCGCGCGACAGGTGCACACCGACGCCGAGGCGTTCGATCTGCGCCTTGAGTGCACGGCCACCGTATTCGTCCAGCTGCACCGGCATCAGGCGCGGGGCGAATTCCACCACATGAGCTTCCAGCCTCAGGGTTTTCAGGGCGTTGGCCGCTTCCAGACCGAGCAAGCCACCGCCGACCACCACACCGCGTCGAGCGTTGCTTGCCGCGGCACGAATGGCGTCGAGGTCTTCAAGGGTGCGATACACCAGCCGCGAATCGCCCTCGGCGCCTTCGATCGGTGGCACAAACGGATAGGACCCGGTGGCCAGCACCAATTTGTCGTAGGAGACACAGCCTTGCGCAGTGATCACCTGACGGCGGGCGCGGTCGATTTCCAGGACCGGCACCCCCAGATGCAGCGTGACGCCCGGGGTCTGGTACAGCGAGGCTTCACCGAGGGCCAGCGACTCGGCATCACGGCCGGAGAAATACTCGGAAAGGTGCACGCGGTCGTAGGCACGCATCGGCTCCTCGCTGAACACGTGCAGCCGATACTGATCAAGGGCACCGCGTTCGATCAGCTGTTCGACACAATGATGTCCGACCATGCCATTGCCGATCACGATCAGCGTTTGCAGCTTGTTCAAAGTGGCAACATTGGAATTCATAAGAGACATCCGTCGATAGCTGTTCAAAAAGCAAAAAAAACGCCTGAAACCTTGCGGTTCCAGGCGTCTTTGCCTGTTCATTTACGGTGCTAAGTCAGGCATCTATGCCGGATCCACCGATGTTGCCCGCGACCTGTTCGGCCAATCGATCGTCGTTGACCGAGGGGGCTGCCCACTCGACTGCATTCACAGTGGGCCTGAACAGTGTCTTGCAGACTTTGTGCCAGTCGGCCATCGGCAGTCCTTGGGCCAGTTAACGTTGACTAAGGAAGCCCGTGAACGCCCGATATTTGCCTTCGCATAGTGCAGAGGCGTGTTGCGCGGCCTTATAAAAGTGCACAAAGGCGATCCGGTTCCGGATCAGAATTTGCCACCTAGCGGGTATTCGATCGCCAGGCGGATCTGATTGGCGTCCAGTTCTGCTTGCGCCGCATTCCCGCGATGAACCGCATGGCGCAGGCTGAACGCGAGGTTTTTCGCAACGCCCGACTGCACCACGTATTTGGCCTGCAGATCACGTTCCCAGTGCTTGCCGCCCTGCCCGTAACCCAGCCATTTGTATCCGCCGTTCGGGTCCATGTGCGTACCGTCGATGCCGCTGCCGCGCACGTACAGTGCGCCGAAGGTCAGGCCGGGAATGCCATAGCCGGCCATGTTCAGATCGTAGCGCGCTTGCCAGGATGCCTCCCGGGGTGCGTTGAAATCGGACAGCGCCACGGCGTTGCTCAGGTAGATCGCGCCACGGGTCACGTAATCGAAGGGCGTGTCGCCATCGACCTTTTGATAGCCAAGGCCGAAGCTGTGGGCCCCGAGCTTGTAGGTCGACAGCAAACTCCAGGTGGTGTTGTCGATGCGGCCGGACAAGGCTTTGCCGGTGTCCTGGGTTCGGTACAGATTGAGATCAAAGATCAGGTCCTGGCCTTGCGCCAACGGCTGGGTGTAGACCGCGCCCAGGTAATGCTGTCGCCAGGTGTCGGCGTAATCCGCGCTGAACAGGCTGGCGTTGAGTCCTTTGACCGCCGTGTTGCGCACCCCCACCAGGTCGAAGCTGTCGCCCTGTTTGCCGTTGGAGTAATTGACTACAAAGCCTTGGTCATGGCTGGTGGCGTTGCGATCGGTGCTCTCGTTGAAATGTCCGCCATACAGGGTCGTGGCGGGCAGTTCGCGACTGGTCAGCAGCCAGCCGGTGGCGGTCTCCGGCAGCAAGCGGCTGTCGGAGGAACCGAACACCGGGGTTTTTACCCGCTGCTCGCCGTAACGCAATTCCGTCGAGGAAAACCGCAGCTTGGCCACGGCACCGCCACGGCTGAACTCATCCTTGGGGTGCCCGTCATTGTCCACGCCCAACACCCGCGCCTTGCCGGCCCGGCCGCCGCCGCTGTCCAGTTCCCAGCCGGAATACACATGGGCGTCCAGGCCCAAGCCCACAGTGCCGGCGGTGTAGCCGGAGGTGAAATCGGCCATCAGGCCGTAGGCCCACTCCTCGGCCAGGTCGCTGCGTTCGGCGCGGGGCTTGAAGGCATTGCGCGCGCCATTGCTCAGTGAGCCGTGTTCATAGTCGCGACGGTCGTAGAGGCTGCGGTTGAGCAGGCTCCATTGGCTGTCCTCGATAAAGCCTTTTGCGGTGTCTTGCTCTGAAGCCAGGGCGAGCAGAGACTGCCCGCCCAATGCCAATAGCAGGGTATGCGTCGATAGGGTTTTCACAGTGCAACTCCACAGAATTCGGGGTCTGCAAGGTGTCCCGCCGAACGGGGGACACCGTAGGTCACCTCAGAGGTATTTGAGGATCGCGATATCGCGGCGGCGCTGTTTGAGGTTGGCGAACCAGCGCGTCGGGAAGAACAACAACACCCCGAGGATCACACTCCACAGCCACACCGTGGGCAGGTTGTCGAAGCCATAGTAGGCACCCTGATTGGCGCCCCAGATCGCGACCGCCACCAGGTACATGGCCTTGAGTACGTACAAGTGCAGCAAATAGAAGAACATCGGCGCCCCGCCGTAAATCGCCAGGGTTGCGGTGGACCAGCGATCCTGCAGCTTCTCGAACAGCGCCAGCAAGATCAGCGAAAGGCCAATCGTCGGCATCAGGAACATCAGCGAGGGCGGGTACTTCTTGGCGCTCATGAAACTCATGAAGGTGCGCAACGCATCACCGGTCTGCACCCAGGGTTTCTCGCCATAGACGTTCAGATAGCGAATGAACACGAACGCTACAAGCAGGCCGGCGCCCAGTTTGAGCAGGCGGGAAATCCGCTCGGCCGGGGCCGTGTCCTTGCCGAACCACGGCCCGATTCCCCACCCCAGCAGGATCACGCCAATCCAGGGCAATACCGGGTAAGTGGTGCGGGCCCGGGTGAATTCGGTGATGTCGATGAACACCCGCTGATGCAGGATCGACCACGGCACAAAGAACGGCGATTCCGGCCCCACGGTCACGCCATCGAGCAGGTTGTGCCCGGCGACAATGGCCACACCGAGCACAATCAACCAACTGCGTTTGAAGTGCAGCAACCCGGCAAGCACGATCATGCAGATGCCGATGCACCAGATCACCTGCAGCCACAAGGTCTTGGGCGGGAACTCGGCGTTCCAGGCAAAGCACACGAAGGTGACTTCGAGAAACACCAGGAACAACCCGCGCTTGAGCAGGAACACCGAGGTTTCTTTCGCTGTGTGTTTCTGGCTGTAGAGCCAGGCCGACAAACCGGTGAGGAAGATGAACGCCGGGGCGCAGATCTCGCTGAGCATGCGGGTGAAGTACAGGTCCGGCGTGACGCTCAACGCATCGATCGGGTCGGTGACCTGACGGTGCAGCAGAAAGGTTTCCCGCACATGGTCGATCAGCATCAACAGCATGACGAAGCCGCGCAAGGCGTCGATCGCCAGCATGCGGGTGTTGGCCTTGACGGCACTGGTTGCAAGCGCAGGGGAAGCGGCTGTCGCCTGCCCTGCCAATCCTGAAGATGGGGTCATATCAGTCACTCATGTAGTGGTCGAGGGGTCAGGCCTGTTTCTTCAGCCTGGCGACTTCCGATGCCGGTAGCTGCGACGGCGCGCGCGGCAATGGCGTCTGGCCCTGTGATCGATAGAACGACAGTGTCGAACTGAAGCTCTTTATATCGAACGGTTCGGCTTTGCCTTGAGGACTGATGCGTTCGCCGGGCGTGCGGTCCTTGTATTCCACGGCCACCACGTAGGTGCCCTGCCACGGCAGCTCGAAGCTGACTTTGCCCGCGGCGTCGGTGCGCTGGGTGAACACTTCACCGGAGCCGGTTTCCAGCACCACGTCCTGGTCGGCCAACGGTTTGGACGCATAGAACACCTGGAATTGCGCCTTGCCTGCATCGGCGACGCCGGTGGGCACGATGTCCAGGGTCAGTTCCGGGGTGCGGGCGCGCAAGTCGCCAACCCAACGGGTCGCTGGCGTCCAGTGGGTCTTCAGCGCCTTGTCGGCCTCATGAATATCGAAGATCGGATAGTGCGGGTCCTGGGCCAGCAGCGAGTCATCGGCCCGGGTTTGATGCGCCACCGCAAAGGCCTGGCGCTGCAAGGTCAGTGTTAACGGCTGGGACTTGTTGCTGATCGACCAGCCCTTGAGTTGCTGGAACCGGTCCATCCCGCCCGGCGTGACTTCCAGCATGTTCTTGTCATATTCCCCGTAGTACAACGCCAGGGGTTGCCCGGGTGGTTGTTCATACCAGATCTGATGCGCCTCGCTGCTGCTCGCCAGCAATAAGACGCCGTAACCCAATAGTGCTTTTGCGTTGCTCATTCGCATTTTTTTACGCTCCGATTGGTGTTATTCAGCGGTTTGTTGCAGCCGTCTCATCCTGTGGAATCAGCGACTTCAAAAACCGCTCCCCTCTCTCTGAACGCATTACAGCGCAGAGACTTTTGCGCTTTGCTCTGAAATCAGTGCATAGGGGGCAATCGGCAACTGTTTTTGTGGCTTGAAACAGCCGTTTATGCGGCTTGCGCCAGGATGAAGCGCGTTGAGGGGATCTAACGAACTCATGTCCAAACGCGGTGCAGGTGGCGCTGCAAAACAAATGTGGGAGCGGGCTTGCTCGCGAAAGCGGTTTGTCAGTCGACATTTCTACCGACTGATACGGCCTCTTCGCGAGCAAGTCGAATCGTCGCACCGCCGCTCCCACAGGGGATTTGTATTGGGTTTGGGAATGGAGTCTGTCAGTGGCGCAGCAACTTGCGCAGCGGCACGCCGTCCTTGAGCACTGGAGATTTGATGACGATGTAACTGAAGTACTTGGAGATGCCGATGTTCTTGTCCAGCAGGCTTTCGATCACTTCCTGATAATGCTGGATGCTGCGGGTCATGAAGCGCACCAGATAATCGTAGCCACCGCTGATCAAATGGCACTCGAGCACTTCGTCCACCAGACGGATGTTGGACTCGAACTTGGCGAAGTCTTCGCGCTTGTGGTCGCTCAAGGTGATTTCGGTAAACACCGTCACCGAATCGGTGATCTTGGCCAGGTTCAGGTGCGCCTTGTAGCTGGAAATATACCCGGCCGACTCAAGCCGTTTGACCCGTTGCAGGCAGGGACTGGCCGACAACCCCACCGCATCGGCCAGGCTGACGTTGGTCATGCGCCCGTCCTTTTGCAGCTCAACCAGGATGCTGATGTCGATTCGGTCCAGTTTGACTAACCCTTCCATTGCGTACCTCTTGACTGCCGTTTGTAAGACAATCTTCTAGCAAAATCAGCGCCGTAAAGACAGCTGATGCTGAGCTACCAGATCCGCCATGCTGTTAATACAGTAATCCGCCGCGCACGGCGTGGGGTGTTTTGACCGGCCGCGACAGATCAGGCACACGTCTTTGGCCGCCTGTCGACCGACCGAAGGACGGGTCACTTGCAGGATGCTGCCGGGTTCAAGCTCGTTGACCTTCAACCACTCTGGATCAAGCAAAGGGTCGCTGGCCAGTGAAATGAAATCGTCGGGCATGATCCCCAGTCGCTCACACAGCAGCCCTCGATCCTCGGCATCCCGGTCGCCGTGCACCAGCAAGCGGTAGAACTTGCGCAGGTACAACATCGCCCCGGGCGCGTCCTCGAACAGCGACCAGCCGGCCACCGAACGGGCAAAGCTCATGCCCTCCTCCCAACTGGCTTTCAGGCCCCAGCGCTCGGCCAGCTGGCGATGGGCGAAACACAGCACGCCACTAAAGCCCAGCTCAGCGAAACGCGGATACAGCGCTTGCACCACCTCGCTGTATTCGGCCAGCACCTGTTCCTTGTCCGGATGACCGCCTCGGCTGTCCAGCAGCGGTTGCAGTGCCGTCCAGACACCCGAGTCCCGATCGACCAGGACCTCATCGCAATCAATGAGCAGTGCTCGATAATCAGTCAGCCCCATGGTGCGCAAAGCCTCCGATGATGCATTCCATCAATCCATGCTCCATAAACGCTCACGGGCGATGCCTTGTGGCACCGCCCCGAGCGGCCATGAGCTCAGTTCAAGACGCGTGCCAATGCTGCTTCAAGAATCTGCAGCGCTTCATCGACCTGTGCTTCGGTGGTCACCAGCGGTGCGAGGAAGCGCAGCACGTTGCGGTACACACCGCATTTGATCACCAGCAAGCCGCCGGCCCGGGCTTCATCGATCAGCCGCTGATTCAGGTCAGCGTCCGGCGTGCGGGCCGCGTCATCCTTGATCAATTCGATCGCCAGCATGAACCCGGTGCCGCGCACGTCGCCGATTTGCCCGTGACGGGCCTGCAAACGCAGCAGCCCCTGACGCAAACGCTCGCCCAATGCTTCGCCGCGGGCCAGCAATTGTTCCTGCTCGAAGGCCTCGATCACCGCCAGCGCGGCGGCGCAGGACAAGGCGTTGCCACCGTAGGTGCCGCCCAGGCCACCGGGCAGCGGCGCGTCCATGATCTCGGCTTTGCCGACCACCCCGGACAACGGCAAGCCACCGGCCAGACTCTTGGCGACGGTCACCAGGTCCGGCTGTATCCCGGCGTGCTGGAAACCGAACCACTTGCCGGTACGGCCGAAACCGGTCTGGATTTCATCGAGAATCAGCACGATGCCGTGCTTTTCAGTCAGCGCGCGCAGGGCCTGGAGAAACTCCGCCGGTGCCGACAGGAAACCGCCGTCACCCTGCACCGGTTCAATGATGATCGCGGCGACACGCTCAGGGGCAACCTGGGTGGCCAGCAACTCGTCGAGGGCCTTGAGCGCCATCTCGCTGGTGACGCCACGATAGGCATTCGGATACGGGGTGTGGAACACCTCCGGCGCGAACGGCCCGAAGTTCTGTTTGTAGGGCTGGCTCATGCCGGTCAGCGTGGTGCCGAGCAAGGTACGACCGTGGAAACCACCGCGGAAGGCGATCACGGCCGAGCGGTTAGTGTGAGCGCGGGCGATCTTCACCGCGTTTTCCACCGCCTCGGCGCCGGAGGTAAAGAACGCCGCTTTATACGCTTCCTTGCCACCGATCATTTCGCACAGACGCTGGGCCAGGTCCAGATAAGGCTTATAGGCCACCACCTGGAAACAGGCGTGAGAGACCTTTTGCAATTGCGCCTGCACCGCAGCGACCACCTTCGGGTGGTTGTGACCGATGTTCAACACACCGATGCCGCCGACAAAATCCAGGTAGCGCTTGCCGTCCACGTCCCACAACTCGGCACCTTGGGCGCGATCGATCACCAACGGGTGAGCGGTCACCAGGCCACGCGGCACGAATTGATCGCGCTGACGGAGCAAATGAGGGGTTTCGTCGACTTTGCTATTCATGGCATATCCCATCGTGAGTCCGGCAACCGGGAGGTGGTTGCGATGGTGTTCAGGTTAAGCCTTGCGCGAAACGATCTACGCCGAACTTGGCCCCTGAGAAATTCGGATCGACTGTTTTCACCCTGCCAAACGGCAGATTCCTTTCACCCGCCGAATCTGCCGGGCCGTCGCCGATCGAACATCGCGAAACCCGTTTAACCCGGCCCTTTCGACAGATCCTGCGCTGACGTTGCGCGATGATGGACAACACCTTCATCCCTCAGGACATGCCCATGGCCCTGCTTTATAAAGCTGACCCTGTGCGCGGCGAACAGTGGAAAGCGCTGTTTGCCGAACACGCCCCGGATATCGAATGGCGCGCCTGGCCGGACATCGGTGATCTCGCGGACATCGAGTACCTCGCCGCCTGGCAGGCACCCGACGATCTCGAGGTTTTGCTGCCGAATCTGAAAGTACTATTTGCGTTGTCCGCCGGGGTCGATCAACTGGACCTCAGTCGCTTGCCCGAGAGCTTGCCGGTGGTGCGTCTGCTGGACCCCGGCATCACCCGTGGTATGTGCGAGTACGCCAGTTTTGCGGTGCTGAGCCTGCACCGGGACATGCTGCGTTATCGCCAGCAGCAAATGGCGCGGTGCTGGCAGGCGCACTTGCTGCAACCGGCGGCCACGCGCCGGATCGGGGTCATGGGCCTTGGCACCCAGGCTCAGCAGATTCTGGCGACGTTGCAGCCGTTGGGCTTTGCCTTGTCGGGTTGGGCGCGCAGTGCGCATCAGGTCGCTGGCGTGGAGTGCTATGCCGGGCGCGAGCAACTGCCGGCGTTTCTCAGTCGGTGCGACATTCTGCTGTGCGTGCTGCCGCTGACTGAGCAGACTCAGGGCATTCTTGATCGTGAGTTGTTTCGGCAATTACCCCTTGGCGCGGCGTTGATCAACATGGGGCGTGGCGGGCATCTGGTGGAGAGTGATCTACTGGAGGCGCTGGACAGCGGGCAGCTCAGTGGTGCGGTGCTGGATGTGCTGCAGGAAGAACCGGCGCCGAAGGATCATCCGTTTTGGGATCATCCGCAGATTCTGCTGACCCCGCATATTGCCGCGATGACACAGCCGGAGAGTGCGTTTGGGGTGTTGTTGGAGAATATTCGGCGGTTTGAACAGGGTAAGCCAATGGTGGGCCAGATCGACCGCACCCAAGGTTACTGAACTCAACACATAACAACTGTGGGAGCGAGCCTGCTCGCGAAGACGGAGTGTCAGTCAACATCCATGTTGAATGTAAGTCCGCCTTCGCGAGCAGGCTCGCTCCCACATGAGTGAGTGCTGAACTCAAAGGTTGTCGGCGATGGCTTTGCCGACGTCCTGAGTCGACCCCTTCCCCCCCAAATCCGGCGTAATCGGCCCCTGCGCAATCACTCGCTCAATCGCCTGCAAAATCCCGTCATGCGCCGCGCGATAGCGCTCGTCCCCATTCCCCAGAAAATCCAGCATCAACGCCCCTGACCAGATCATCGCAATCGGATTGGCAATGTTCTGCCCATAGATGTCCGGCGCCGAGCCGTGCACCGGTTCGAACAGCGACGGAAAGCGACGTTCAGGATCAAGGTTGGCCGACGGCGCAATACCAATGGTCCCTGCACACGCCGGGCCCAGGTCGGAAAGAATGTCGCCGAACAGGTTCGACGCCACCACCACATCAAACCGGTCCGGTTGCAGCACGAAACGCGCGCACAGAATGTCGATGTGCTGCTTGTCCCAGGTGATGTCCGGGTACTGCGCCGCCATCAATGCGGTGCGTTCGTCCCAGTACGGCATGCTGATGGAAATCCCGTTGGACTTGGTCGCCGCCGTCAGACGCTTGCGCGGTCGAGTCTGGGCCAGCTCGAAGGCGAACTTGAGAATCCGGTCCACGCCGCGCCGGGTAAACACCGACTCTTGCAGCACGAACTCATGCTCGGTGCCTTCAAACATCTTGCCGCCCACCGACGAATACTCGCCCTCGGTGTTCTCGCGGATCACCACGAAATCGATGTCCCCCGGCTTGCGTCCGGCCAAGGGGCACGGCACGCCGGGGAACAGCCGCACCGGACGAATGTTCACGTACTGGTCAAAGTCCCGACGAAACTTGAGTAGCGAGCCCCACAGGGAAATGTGGTCCGGCACCTTGTCCGGCCAACCCACGGCACCGAAGTAGATCGCGTCGAAGCCCTTGAGCTGTTCAAACCAGTCGTCGGGCATCATTTGCCCGTGTTCCAGGTAGTAATCGCAATGCGCCCAATCGAGCACTTCGATGCTCAGATCCAGCTGCCATTTCTTCGCGGCCTGCTCCAGTACTCGCAGCCCTTCCGGCAGCACTTCCTTGCCGATGCCATCGCCGGCAATCGCGGCGATTTTGAATGTCTTGCTCATCAATCTGCCTCCCCGTGCCTGTGAATTACAGCCCACCGATGTGGAAGGCTTTGACTTCAAGGTATTCATCCAGACCGTACTTGCTGCCTTCGCGGCCCAGGCCCGATTGTTTGATGCCGCCGAACGGCGCGACTTCCATGGAAATGATCCCGGTGTTGAGGCCGACCATGCCGAATTCCAGCGCCTCGCCGAAACGCCATGAACGACGCAAATCCTGGGTGAAATAGTAGGCCCCCAAACCGTAAGGCGTGGCATTGGCCAGCGCGAGGGCTTCGGCTTCATCGGTAAAGCGCATCAGCGGCGCCACCGGGCCGAAGGTTTCTTCGTTGGCCAGTAACATGCCCGCGTGGGCCTCGCCGAGTACCGTGGGCTGCACGAATTGGCTGTCGCCCTCGGGAATACCACCGCAGAGCAACCGCGCGCCCTGACTCAGGGCATCGTCGATGTGCCGGGCGACTTTGCTCACCGCCGCAGGGTTGATCAGCGGGCCGATGGTGACGTCGGCGTCAAGGCCGTTACCGACCTTGAGCTTGCCGACCTCCTCCACCAATCGCTGGGCGAAGCGTTCGTAGATGCCGTCCTGCACCAGAATGCGATTGGCACAGACGCAAGTTTGCCCGGCGTTGCGAAACTTGCTGAGCATGATGCCGGCCACCGCCTGCTCAAGGTCAGCGTCGTCGAACACAATGAACGGCGCGTTGCCGCCCAGTTCCAGGCTCAAGCGCTTGATGTGTTCGGCGCTCTGGCGCATCAGCAAGCGGCCGACGGCGGTCGAGCCGGTGAAGGAAATTTTGCGCACGCTCGGGTTGCCGGTCAGCTCTTCGCCGATCCCGGCGGGCATGCCGGTCAACACGTTGAACACCCCGGCCGGGATGCCCACGCGTTCGGCCAGTACCGCCAGGGCCAAGGCCGACAACGGCGTCAGGTCCGAGGGCTTGACGATGATCGGGCACCCGGCCGCCAGGGCCGGCGCGCATTTGCGGGTGATCATCGCGTTGGGGAAATTCCACGGGGTGATCGCGGCGCACACACCCACTGGTTGCTTGAGGGTCAGCAGTCGGCGGTCACCGCTGGGGGCCGGCATGGTTTCGCCGTAGACCCGTCGGGCCTCCTCGGCGAACCATTTGACGAAACCGGCGCCGTAGCGAATTTCGCCTTTGGCTTCGTTCAACGGTTTGCCCTGCTCGCAAGTCATGATCAGCGCCAGGTCGTCGAGGTTGTCGATCATGGCCTGATACCAGCGCTCAAGCAGCGCCGCACGTTCCGCCGCCGGGCGAGCGCGCCAGGCCGGCCAGGCTTTTTCGGCCGCTTCGATGGCGCGACGGGTTTCCGCGCCTTGCATCGCCGGTACGCGGGCAAGCAACTGGCCGTTGGCCGGGTCGATGACGTCCAGGGTCGCGGCGTTGTCGGCGCCGATCCACTGACCGTCGACATAGGCGAGTTCTGCTAAAAGGCTGGGGTCTTTCAAACGATTCTTGAGCATGGTCGAGTCCTGATCCGAGACACGCTCCAGTCTAGGGAGGTGCTGCGGATGAGGATGCTGAAAGCAATTTGAGGACAGTGTCGGATGCTGAAATTGGCGGTGAAACGGCAGATTTGTGGTCTGCCAGGTAAACACAAAACCCTGTGGGAGCGGGCTTGCTCGCGAAAGCGGTGTGTCAGTTGTCATAAATGCTGACTGACACGACGCCTTCGCGAGCAAGCCCGCTCCCACATTTGATCTGTGCTTGCCATGGAACCTGATTACAACTTCAGGGAACCGAGCAGGCCATCAAGAAACCGCTCCGCGGCCTCCATCTGGCTGATCTCGATGAACTCGTCCGGCTTGTGCGCCTGTTCAATCGAGCCCGGTCCACAGACCACCACCGGCACATCGAGGCGCTGCTTGAACAGCCCGCCTTCGGTGCCGAACGATACTTTGGCGGTGCCGGTATCCGGCGCGGCGAAGTTCTTCAGAAAGCGCACCGCTTCGACGCTCGGGTGCGTATCGAGACCGGGATAGACGTTGACGGTTTCAATCTCAATGGCCGCAATACTGGACAGCTTTTTGGCCTCACGCACAATCACTTCGGCCCGCTCGCGCATCTGCTCCAGGAACTGATCCAGATCGTCCGCCGGCAAGTTGCGCACTTCGAAGTCCAGGGTGCACAGGTTCGGCACGATGTTCAGCGCCTTGCCGCCAACAATCTGCCCGACATGCACGGTGCTGTAAGGCACGTCGTAGTCAGCGTCCTGGGCGCCCTGTTCTTGCAACTGCTGCTGGCTTTGACGCAGCGCGGCGATGAAATCGCAGGCCACGTGAATCGCATTGACCGAGCGCGGTGCCAGCGAGGAATGCGCTTCCAGGCCACGACAATACGTGCGGTAAGAACCTTTGCCCTTGTGCCCCAACACAAACTGCATGTTGGTCGGCTCGCCGATCAGGCACAAAAACGGTCGCACCGGCGCCAGGTGCAACACGTCGAGCAAACGGCGCACGCCGACGCAACCGGTCTCTTCGTCATGGGACAGCGCCAGTTGCAGCGGCCGGCTCAAGGGGCTGTCCGCCGCGTCGAGCATCGCGTCGATGGCCAATGCGATGAAGCCCTTCATGTCGCAACTGCCACGGCCGTAAATCCGCCCGTCCTGCACCGTCGCCTGAAAGGCCGGGAAGGTCCAGGCCTGCCCCGCCGCCGGTACCACGTCGGTATGCCCGGACAACAGAATCCCCGGCAACTCGCGTGGGCCGGTGCTGGCGAACAGGTTGGCCTTTTTGCCGGTTTCATCCTTGACGATCAGCGACTCGATGCCTTTGGTCAGCAGTAGCTCACGCACGTACTCGATGAGGGCCATGTTCGACTCCGAAGACACGGTGTCGAAGGCCATCAGGCGTTTGAGAATATCCAGTACACGGGGTTTCATGAGGCCTTGCTCCGTTGCTCGGCTGAGAGGGCGAACCGGTTGATGGAGAACGGCTCAATCGACGTGCTGGTGCTGCCGGTGCTGATCAGTTCGGCCATCACGTCGCCGACGCCAGGGCCGAGCTGGAAACCGTGGCCGCAGAAGCCGAACGCATAGAACAAGCCATCGACGATGCCGCTGGGGCCCATCACCGGCAGGGAGTCGGGCAGATAACCTTCGATGCCGCTCCAGACCCGGATGATGTTCAGGTTGCCGACTCCCGGCAGCAGGCGACGCATCTGCTCCATCTGATTGAGGATGCTGCGTGGCTCGACATAGGCCCGGCGATTGAGCATGTCCGGTTTGCTGCGGTAACCGCCGCCGATGACGATGTTGCCGCGCGGGATCTGGCGGAAATAGATCACTTCCTCGGGAATTTTGGTGTACACCCCGATCACCGTCGGCAAGGCGTAAGGCACCGGTTCGGTCACCGCCATTTGCGGGCCATGGGTGTCCAGCGGCACCGGCTCGCCGAACTGCGCCGACAGCTTCTGGCCCCAGGCGCCCGCGGTGATCAACAGCTGGGCGGCGCTGAATTGGCGGCCATCGGTGGTGGTGACGCTGAACTCGCCAGCGACCTTCTGCACTTCGGCGACTTCGGTCTGTTCTTCGATCCGCGCGCCGAGGCGTCGTGCAGCACGGGCAAACGCCGGGGCGGCCAAACGTGGATTGGCGTGGCCGTCGTGGGGCGCGTAGGAGCCGCCCTTCACGTCTGGCCCGAGAAACGGGAAGCGCTCGTGCAACTCGGCGCCGCGAAAGATTTTCAGGTCCAGTTGCGCCGCTTCGGGCGCTGCCGCGTAGGCTTCCAGCTCAGGGATTTCGTCTTCGCGGTAACACACACGCATGTGCCCGCTGGCGATGAATTCGAGGTCATCGTCGATCAATTCCGGCAAGCGCTTCCACAGGGCCCACGAACGGTTGGCCAACGCCAGTTGCCCAAGGAATCGTCCCTGACGGCGCACGTTGCCGAAGTTCACGCCGCTGGCGTACTGACCAATCTGGTCGCGCTCCAGCAGGATCACCGACTGACCGCGCTGACGCAGAAAAAACGCCGCCGCCGAACCCATCAGGCCGCCACCGACAATCACGACATCGGCTTTGTGAACCGTCATGGCGACACCTCCTCGGTGAGCATCGAAAGGGGTTTGACCGGCGCCTGACCGCGCTGCCGGCCGACCTGTTGCACGCTGACGCCGGCGGCGGCAGCAATCACCTCGGCCCCGGCCTGGGAACAATAACGGCCCTGGCAACGGCCCATGCCGACTCGGCTGAACGCCTTGGCCCGATTGACTTCGCAGGCACCCTTTTCGCTGACGGTGCGGCGCAATTCGCCGGCGCTGATCATTTCGCAGCGACAGACGATGGCGGCATCCGGCAAAGCTTTGGCTTGCGCCGACGGCCAGGGAAACGCCTGGGCCAGCCCCAAACGAAACTGATCCATCACCGCCAGCGCGTGGCGTTGTTCGTCGCGCAAACCAGCATTTAAAGGTTGGTGCAGGTCCTCCAACAGCGCCATGGCGACCAGCCTTCCGGCGTGTTCAGCCGCATCCGCGCCGCGAATCTTCGAGCCGTCCCCGGCCGCGTACACGCCACTGACCGAGGTCCGGCCGTCCTCATCAACCGCCAGCAACCATTGGCTGGACGCCTCATCGAACCGCAGGCGACAACCAGCCAGGTCCGCCAACTGCGTTTCCGGACGCAGGTGATAACCCAGGGCCACGGCATCGCAATTGACCGTCAGGGTTTCCCCGCGCGCCGTGCTGACCCGCACGCCACTGACTCCGCTCGCGGCGTCGCCCAGTACTTGCTGAGGTTTGATCCCCAGATGCACCGGGATTTTCGCCTGATACAGCTGCGCCAGCAGTTTCATCCCGGTGAACAGCAATCCGGGACGTGCCAGCAGTTTGGGCATGGCAAGGATACGTTTGCTCAGCGGCGAGGTATCGAGCACAGCCGCCACGTTGGCGCCGGCTTTGACGTATTGGCTGGCCACCAGATACAGCAACGGCCCGCTGCCCATGAACACCACGCTGTGGCCGATGGAGACTGCCTGGGACTTGAGCGCGATCTGCGCCCCGCCAAGGCTGTAGGTGCCCGCCAGTTGCCAGCCTTCGATCGGCATCAAGCGATCGGTGGCGCCGGTGCAGAGGATCAACGCGTCGTAATCCACCGTCGAGTGCTTGCCCTGACTGACGCAGCACAATTGCCCCGGCGTGAGGTTCCACACCAGTGTGTCCGGGCGGTAGTCGATCGCCCCACGCAAGCGATCGAAGCTTAGGTGCAGGTCCCGGGCCTTGGTGGCTTCGGTGCCGTACAGCGTGGGGTAATCGCGGGTAAAGCCTTCTGGCTGGCGGCGGTAGATCTGCCCGCCATCCCGGCGATTTTCATCGATCAGGATCGGCTTTACACCAGCGGCCAGCAGGGTTTCGGCACAGCGAATCCCGGCCGGCCCGGCGCCGACGATAACGACTTTATTAGAGCTCAGCCGTGCAGTGGCCATGTCGCCTCCGGTTGTGTGGTGACGATGTCCAACCCTTCACGGACTTCGTTGGAACAGGCACGCAGGCGTTCGCCGCTGCGGGTCCAGACCCAGCAATCCTGGCAGGCGCCCATCAAACAAAAACCGGCGCGGCGGCCCGAATCGAATTCCGACTGGCGCAACGCCGAGCCTTGGGTCAGCAACGCGACCATCAGGGTATCGCCCCGCAGCGCCTCGATGGGTACGCCGTCCACCTTCAAATTGACGGTCGGCCGGCTCTGCTCGGCCAGCCTCACAAAACGCCCGTTCATGCATAGGCTCCCTGGGTCATGGTGTTCAAATCCTGCTGGGTTTTCAGCAGTTCTGCCGTGTCGTGGTGGCAAAGGATTTCGCTGCCACCGGCGATGGTCCGGCGGTTCGGCGCGGTGCGATTGCACAGGCCGTCGACCCGCACCGGGCACCGATTGAGAAAGGTGCACAGCTCCGGCACGTTGGCGCTGGCGCCGATTGGTGGCAGTTCGCCGCAAGTGGTGCCGCAGTTCTCCAGCCAGCCCTGACGCAGTTCCGGCACGGAATGGATCAACAGGTCGGTGTAAGGATGGAACGGTGCCTGGGCGAACGCTTGCCGAGTGCCGGCCTGGATCTTGTGGCCGCTGTACATCACCACAATGTCATCGCACAGTGCCCGCACCGTGGAGATGTCGTGACTGATGAACAGGTACGAAACCCCCAGTTCCTGACGCAGGTCGCGCAGCAGTTCGAGAATCGCCGCGCCGACCACGGTATCGAGCGCCGAGGTCACCTCATCGCACAGAATCAGGTCCGGTTTGGCCGCCAGCGCCCGGGCCAGGTTGACCCGCTGCTTTTGCCCGCCGGACAGTTCATTCGGACGCCGTTCGGCCATGGCTCGCGGCAAACGAACGAGATCCAGCAACTCGCCGATGCGCTCGCGCAATGCGGCCCCTTTGAGACCGAAATACATCTTCAGCGGCCGACTCAGAATGGTGCTGACGCTGTGCATCGGGTTGAGCGCGGTGTCGGCATTCTGGAAGACCATTTGAATGCGGCGGAACTGTTCAGCGGTGCGCTCGGACAGGCAGCCGCCCAGCGGTTGACCATCGAAGGTCAGCCCACCCAGCGCCGGAGTCAGCAACCCCGCCACCACCCGCGCCAGGGTCGATTTGCCCGAGCCCGACTCACCGATCACGCCGATGGCCTGGCCCCGGCGCACGGTCAGGTCGATGTCTTCCAGCACCCGAATCGACGGCATGCCGTGCATGTTCTTGTTGCCGTAACCGGCGGTCAGGCCCTGGATGGTCAACAAGGGCGTGTCTTGCGCCACATCGCAGGGCGGACGAATCGTGGTGTCCGGCCGCGCCGCCGCCAGCAGGCTGCGGGTGTATTCGTGGGCCGGGCCTTTGAGTAACGGCGCGGTGGCGCTTTGTTCAAAAATCTCGCCGCCGTTGAGCACCACAATCTGATCGGCCATCTGCGCGACCACGGCGAGGTCGTGGGACACGTAAACCGCCGTCGCCCCCCGTTCGCGCACCACCCGTTTGAAGGCGCGCAGCACGTCGATCTGGGTCGTCACGTCGAGGGCCGTCGTCGGTTCGTCGAGCACCACCAGCAGCGGATCGCTGATCAGCGCCATGGCCGCCATCACCCGCTGCAGTTGCCCGCCGGAGACTTGATGAGGGTAGCGCTGGCCAATGCGATCGGGGTCCGGCAGCGCGAGGTCGCGGAACAACTCGATCGCCTTGGCTTCGAGCACAGCTCGGCTGCCCAGGCCATGAATCAATGCGCCCTCCACCACTTGATCGATGAGTTTTTTCGCCGGGTTGAACGCCGCAGCAGCGCTTTGGGCGATGTACGAAACCCGGTTGCCCCGCAGGCCTTGCAGCTCGCTTTCGCTCAACGCCAGCATGTCGTGCTCACCGATCTGTACCACGCCGGACGCCAGGCGACAACCGCGCCGGGCATAACCGAGCAACGCCAGGGCGATGGTGGTCTTGCCGGAGCCGGACTCGCCGATCAACGCCAGCACTTCACCTTTTGCCAGGGCGAAGCTCACACCCTTGACGATTTCCACCTCGCCGCGCTCGCCACAGGCGACCACCCGCAGGTTTTCGACTCGAATCAATTCACTCATTTCAATGACCTCCCGTACGGCGACTACGTCGGGACGACAGTCTGTCGATAAACAGATTCACACCGATGGTCAGGGTGCCGATGGCCAGGGCCGGAATCACGATGGCCGGCGCGCCCTGGTTGAGGCCGCCAATGTTCTCGCGCACCAGTGAGCCAAGGTCGGCATCCGGCGGTTGCACGCCCAGGCCGAGGAAGCTCATGCCGCTGAGCAGCAGCACAATGAAACCAAAACGCAGCCCCAGGTCCGTCAGTACCGGGTTGAGCATGTTCGGCAGGATCTCCACGCACGCGATGTACAGCCGACGCTCGCCGCGAGTGCGGGCCACCTGCACGTATTCCAGGGCTTCGATGTTCACCGCCATGCTGCGGGCGATGCGGAACGCGCCGGGGGTGAAACTCAGCACCGCCGTGCAGATCAGCAAGGTCACCGAAGAGCCGAAGGCCGAGACCATGATCAGCGCCAGCATCTTGCTCGGGATCGAGATGAAGGCGTCCATCAAGCGACTGATCACCTCGTCCAGCCACTTCGGCGACACCACCGACAGCAGCGCGCAACTGGTGCCCAGACCGCTGGCCAACACCGCCGCCACCAACGCCAGGCCGACGGTGAAGCGTGCGCCGACGAGGATTCGGCTAAGCATGTCGCGGCCCAGGTAATCGGTGCCGAACGGGTAAACGGCGCTGATGCTGTCGAAGACATTGTCAGAGACCACTTCGCCCACCGGGTGCGGCGCCAGCCACGGGCCGAAAATCGCCACCAGCAACCAGATAACGCACATCGCAGCCCCGATCAGACCCAGCCAGGCCGGACCATGAGACACCTTGCCAACCGACAGGTCAGGGGTCGCAGGCGTCGATTTCACAATGAGATTGTTCATTGGTTTCTCAGCCTCGGATTGGACAGAATCGCGCACAGGTCGGCCAGCAGCACCAACCCCAGGTACGCCGTGCAAAACAGCATGGTGCAGGCCTGGACCAGCGCCATGTCACGGTTGGTCACCGCATCGACCATCAGGCTGGCGATGCCGGGGTAGTTGAAGATCGTCTCGACGATCACCACCCCGCCCAACAGGTAGGAAAGACTCAGGGCGATGGCATTGGCGATCGGCCCGATGGCATTGGGCAAGGCATGGCGCAGCACGATGCGCATCGGGCTCACGCCTTTGAGCCGGGCCATTTCCACGTAAGGGCTGTCCAGTTGATCGATCACCGCCGCTCGGGTCATGCGGGCCATTTGCGCCACGATGACGCAGCACAGGGTCAGCACCGGCAAGGCGTAAGTGCGCATGAATTGCCAAGGAGAGGTGATGTCACTGGCGTACGACAGCGCCGACAACCAGCCCAGGTTCACCGCAAAAATCAGCACCGCCAGGGTCGCCACCAGAAACTCCGGCACCGCGACCATGGCCAGGGTGAAAAAGCTCAGGAAGCTGTCGATGCGCCCACCGCGTCCCATCGCCGAGCCGATGCCCAGAATCAACGCCACCGGCACTGACACCAGCGCCGTGGCGGCCGCCAGCATCAAGGTGTTGGGCACCCGCCCGGCCATCAACTCGCTGACCGGCATGGCGTTGGAGACCGACTGGCCCATGTCGCCGCTCAGCAGGTTCATCAACCAATGCAGGTAACGCAACACACCGGGCTGATCCAGCCCCAGTTTCAGGCGCAACGCCGCCACCTGTTCCGGCGTGGCGAACTGCCCGAGCGATTGTTGCGCCGCGTCCCCCGGCAGTACCGCCGTGATCGCAAACACGACCATGGACACGATCAACAAGGTCACGATCGCGGCGCCCAGGCGCCGGCCGATCAACCACAGTGTGTTGCTATTCATCGCCTACCCTCCTGCACTGTCCCTGACGTACCAACCCACTACCCATCAAGCGTCCAGCCAGACCTGCTCGGCGAACATGTAGCCCATGAAACCGCCCAGCGGATTGCTGCCGTAGCCTTTGATGCGTTGGTCGACGCCGTCGATGTTGCTGATGAACACCGGCACGCCGATACCGCTGTGGTCATGCACCAGGGTCTGCATGTCGGCGTACATCTTGCTGCGCTTGGCATCGTCGGTTTCACCGCGGGCGAGCATCAGCAACTGATCGAACTGATCGTTCTGCCAACCCGATTCGTTCCAGGGTGCTTTCGACTGGAAGAACTGCGAGAACATCACGTCGGCGTTCGGCCGCGGGTTGATGTTGCCGAAGCTCAGCGGGTGCTTCATCCAGTGGTTGGACCAGTAGCCGTCGCTTGGCAGGCGGTTGACGTCGAGCTTGAGCCCGGCCTGTTTCGCCGACTGTTGCAACAGCACCGCGATGTCCACCGAACCGGTGGCGGCCGGCGATGCGACCAGCGGCATGGTGATGCTTTCCATGCCGGCCTTCTTCAGCAGGAACTTGGCTTTTTCCGGGTCGTAGACCCTTTGCGGCAGGTCGGCGTTGTAGTAGCGCGAACCCGGGGAAATCGGATGGTCGTTACCGACTACGGCAAAGCCGCGGAACACTGCGGATTTGACCTGTTCACGGTCCAGCAGGTACTTCATGGCCTGGGTGAATTCAGCGCTTTTGCCCGGCATCTGATCCTGGCGGATGATCAAGTCAGTGTAGTTGCCCGAGGGTGCATCGACGACCCGGTGCTTGGGGCTGGCCTTGATGCGCGTGGTTGAGCGCGGGTTGACCTCGTTGATCAGGTGCACGTCGCCCGACAGCAGCGCGTTGATCCGCGACGGCTCGTCGGCGATGGCGATGAACTCGATCTCGTCCAGGTACGGCAGGCCCGGTTTCCAGTAGCCGGTATTGCGCGCGGCAATCGAGCGTACGCCTGGTTTGAATTCCTTGACCTTGAACGGCCCAGTGCCAATGCCTTGGTTAAAATCGGTGGTGCCTTCCGGAACGATCATCAGGTGCGACACGGCGAGGATCGACGGCAGCTCGGCGTTCGGCGCGCTCAGACGGATTTGAACTTCGTTGGGGCCGGTGGCTTTGATTTCTTCGAACTGCGCCATTAGCGGCATGACCTTGGAACCGGTCAGCGGATCCTTGTGGCGCGACAGCGAGTACACCACGTCGGCGGCGCTCAGGGTCTTGCCGTTGTGGAAGGTCACGTCCTTGCGCAGGGTGATGGTCCACAGCGTGGCATCGGTGTTGTCGATGCGCTCGGCCAGTTCCAGTTGCGGCACCAGGTGGGCGTCGAAACGGGTCAGGCCGTTGTAGAACATGAAGTGACGCACGTAGTCGGTGGACAGCGCGCCTTTGGCCGGGTCCAGCGTATCGGCGGTGGAACTGGACATGCCGGCGACACGAATCCGCCCGCCCGGTTTGCCTTTGCCGGGGGTGGCAGCTTCTTCGGCGAACAGTTTACCGGCGGCGCCAAACAGGCTGCCTGCGCCCGCCGCAGCCACACCGGCCACGCCGAGCATTTGCAGGGCATTACGGCGCGACATGCCGCGATTGAGGCCTTCGAATACCCGCAGGCTTTCCTGGCCGGAGATCAGTTGGGAGTCGATCTTGTTGTCAGTCATATCAGTTGTACCTGTCGAAAATGAGAAGGCTCGAGTGTCCCGGTTGACCGGAACGTCCTGGAAACGCAAACGACGGTGACGCCACAACATCAACTCAATGCAAATAATCCTGGAAACGGTAATAGGCGCCCACAAACGGCAGGAACCACGGTTTGCCGAAATGCCCGGGAATCGCCGGCCATTCGAGTTCACGCCAAGGGTTGGCTTCGACGTTGCCGGCCATGACATCGGCCATGACCTGGCCCATGTGCACCGACATCTGCACGCCATGGCCGCTGTAGCCCATGGAGTGATAAATCCCGCCGTGCTGACCGGCACGGGGCAAGCGATCGGACGTCATGTCCACCAACCCGCCCCAGCAGTAGTCGATCTTCACGTTGGCCAACTGCGGGAACATCTGCACCATCGCCGCTTGCAGCACCTTGCCGCTCTTGGCGTCATTGACGCTGTCCGACATGGCGAACCGCGCACGGCCGCCAAACAGCAGGCGATTGTCCGGGGTCAGGCGGAAGTAGTTACCGATCATGCGGCTGGTGACATAGGCGCGGCGGCCCGGCAACAACTGCTCGATCAGCGACGGTGGAAGGACTTCGGTGGCAATCACGAAACTGCCCACCGGCACGATCCGCCGCCGGTACCAGCCCAAACCGCCGTGCTGACAGGCGCCCGTGGCCAACAGCACCTGGCCGGCGTGCAGCGATCCCTTGCTGGTGTTGACCTGATAACCGCCGGCCCGGGCTTTCCAGTCCACAACCGAGGTGCCTTGATGGATCAACGCACCCTGGCGAGCGGCGGCCTCGGCCAACCCGACACCGAAGCGCCCGACATGCATCTGCACGCCGTTGCGCTGCAGCAAGCCACCGTGGAACTGGGCCGAATTGACTTCCGCTCGGGTCTGCTCGGCAGTCAGCAATTCGACGTCGGCATCCACTTCCTTGCGAATCAGTTCGCAGGTCCGTGCCAGGCCCTCGTAGTGCATGGGCTTGGCCGCCAGTTTGAGTTTGCCATTGCGAATCAGGTCGCAGGCGATCTGCTCCTGTTCCACCAATGAAACGACACTCTGCACCGCGCTTTCGTAGGCCTGGTAATAAGCCCGAGCCTTGTCGGCACCGAGGCTGGCGCTGAGCCCGGCATAGTCCTGGGCAACGCCGGTGTTGCACTGGCCGCCATTGCGCCCCGACGCTTCACCGATGACCCGTCCGGCCTCCAGCACCACCACACTGGCGCCCTTCAAGGCCAACGCCCGGGCCGCCGCCAGGCCGGTGAAACCACCACCGACGATGGCCACGTCGACCTGCCCGGGCAATGCGCCGAGCTGTGCACCGCTGAACGCCGGTGCGGTGTCGAGCCAGTAGGATTCACTGCCCATGTCTAACCCGCCTATGCCAAAAAAAGAATGCGCTGAAGAGTGCCGTTACCGTTCGACTCAGAGACCCACCAGCGCCGCCAGCCCGCCAATATCGGTGATCTGTTGGTAGCCGTAGAAAGCATTGCCCGGGACTTCGTGACCACGGGCGACGAAGGCCTTGTTCTTGATCTTCATGTCGTGGGCCGGCATCAGGTCGTAACGGAAGCTGGAGGACACATGCAAGATGTCTTCCGGTCCGCAGTTGAGGTTGTCGAGCATGTACTCGAACGCGGCCAGACGCGGCTTGTAAGCCTGGGCCTGTTCGGCGGTAAAAACCTTGTGGAACGGTGCGCCGAGCTTGTCGACGTTGGACATGATCTGGCTGTCGCTGGCGTTGGAGAAAATCACCAGCGGGATCTTGTCGGCGATCTTCGACAGGCCGGCCGGCACATCGGGGTGCGGGCCCCAGGTCGGCACGGCGTCGTAATACAGCTGACCTTCGTCACGGTATTCGATGCCCCAGCGCTTGCAGGTCCGCGCCAGTGCGGTCTTGAGGATTTCGTCATACGGCATCCAGTCACCCATGACCTGGTCCAGGCGATAGGCCGAGAAGTCCTTGACGAACTGATCCATCTGCTCGGGCTTCACGCGATCGGCGAACAGTTCGCGAGTCATCGTGCCCATGTGGAAATTGGTCAGCGTACCGTAGCAGTCGAACGTAATGAATTTGGGGCGAAGAAAGCTCATTGAGTGCGGTCCTGAAGTTCGTTGAGGTCATGGCGTGACAAGCATTCGCTTCGTTACCGAAGCTGTGATGCAACGCTGCAGCACACCGTCATTACAACACTGTGAAATCAGCAGATGGCGTTAAAAGCGACCTTCGCTTGATACAAACCACCGTTTTAACGCCCGCCCTCAGCAGACTTTGCGGCGCGCACAAGCCTTGGGCAAACCCCGTATTTGTGCGCTCTTATGGGCCTTTATAGCCCTGCAAGGGCCGATCACGCACCGATCTACCGCAGAACCTGCGCCGGGCTGAACGAAAACGGGCGCTTCCTTGCGGAAGCGCCCGTTTGACATGTTGAAGATCTGGAGGCTGGTGAGAACCTGTGGGAGCGGGCTTGCTCGCGAAGGCGGTGTGTCAGGCAGCATTGATGTCGACTGACACTCCCTCTTCGCGAGCAAGCCCGCTCCCACAGGGGGATTTGTATTACTGGACGATATCGATCAGCACACTCTTGAAGCGTAAATTCGCTTCGAACGCTTCGCGCCCCAGGTCCTTGCCGATGCCGGAGCGTTTGTAGCCGCCGGTCGGCAGGATGTAATCGTTACTGCGCCCGTAACGGTTAACCCAAACGGTCCCCGCCTCCAGCCGCCGAACCAGTCGCAGGGCGCGATTGATATCGGCGGTGTGTACGCCCGCCGCCAGGCCGTAGGTGGCATGCGCGGCCAGGCTCAGCGCCTGCTCTTCATCATCGAATGCCTGCACCGTCAGCACCGGGCCGAAGATTTCTTCGCAGACGGCCGGGTTGTCATTGTCCAGCCCCGTCAGCAAGGTCGGTTGGTAATAAGCGCCGCCCAGACCTTCAAACACTCCGCCGCCGGTCAGCACTTCAGCACCGGCCTGACGCGAGCGCTGGACGATGCCGTCGATGCGGCTGGCTTGCAGTCGGGAAATGATCGGCGACAGCGTGCTCTCGGACGACCAGGTCGGCCCCGGGCGCAGTTCCTCGAAATACGCCTGCAAATGCGCAATAAAGGGTTCCATGATCGAGCGCTGGATCAACAACCGCGAACCGGACACGCACACCTGCCCGGCGTTGCCGGTGATGGCCAGCGCCACAGTGCGCGCGGTTTTGGCGATGTCCGGCACGTCGGCGAATACCAGTTGCGGGCTCTTGCCGCCGAGTTCCAGTGTCACCGGTTTCGGCCCCACCAACGCGCAGGTCGACATGATGCTCGACCCCGTCGCCGTGGACCCGGTGAACGTCACCTTGGCCACGCGCGGATGGCGACACAAAGCATCGCCGGTGATGCGGCCATCGCCCTGGATAACGTTGAAAATCCCCGCCGGAATGCCCGCCTGCAGTGCCAGTTCGGCAAAGCGCAGGCTGGAGAACGGCGTCAGCTCCGAAGGTTTGAGCACCACGGCATTACCGGCGGCCAACGCCGGGGCCACTTTCCAGGAGGCCATGCTCAAAGGGAAGTTCCACGGTGCGATGGCGGCAATGACGCCGTAGGGTTCGGCGATCTGCATGCCCAGTCGATCGGTCTGGGTCGCCGCCACGTGACCGCCATGTTTGTCCGCCAGCTCGGCGAAAAAGCGAATGCCTTCGGCGACATAGGGAATATCCCAGGCGATCACATCTTTATGAGGACGTGTCGAGCCCACGGCTTCCAGCGGTGCCAGAATGGCGGCGTCCGCTTCGATCAGATCGGCCCAGCGGCGCATCACCCGCGCCCGCTCCCGGGGTGGACGGCTGGCCCAGTCACTGCGGTTGAACGCCTGCCAGGCATCAGTGACCGCTTCATCCACCACGTCGGCATCGGCGATTGGCAACTGCGCATAGACCTGGCCGTCAGAGGGGCGCACCACCTCAAGCCCGGGTTGTGCATCGCGGTACTTTCCAGCAATGAAGTGAGCGCTGCGCACAGCGATAAGGCGGGGATCGAAGCTATCCATGGAGCACTCCAAATAAGGGACGAGGCGTCGTGAACTCAGGTCTCCATCGTAGAAAAAAAGCCCTGGCATTTGCTGCCGACCTTGCGGTGCATTTAAGTAGTAAGTGTGGTCTCCCGGCCTCGGGCTTGCGGAATCTGCCGAATGCTCAAGCCCCCCTTGTCAGGCCTTCGCACAGATGGGATACAGGCACCATCGCGCTGGAAAACCGGCCGCTCGCGCACATTGTCCAACGGAGACTCGCCATGTCCGCCTTGCAACAACCTGCTTATGTCTATCGGCCAATGACGGCCGCCGACCTGCCCTCGGCCCATGCCTTGTCCGTGCAGTTGAAGTGGCCCCATCGCCTGGATGACTGGGCAATGCTGCAACGGGTCAGCGACGGTTTTGTGGTACTCGATGGCGAGCGTCTGATCGGCACGGCATTCGCCTGCCCCCAAGGCGGCTTCACCACCATTGGCCTGGTGATCGTCAGTGATGACTATCAAGGCAAGGGCATCGGTCGCAAGCTCATGGAACAGGCACTGGATGCCTGCCAGTCACGCACCCCCATGCTCAACGCCACACTGGCCGGCGCACCGCTTTACGCCAGTCAGGGCTTTGTCGAATTCGGCCGGATTCAGCAGCATCAGGGCAACGCCAATGCACCCGCGCCCAAAGCACTGGCCGACGGCGAACATTGCCGTGCGCTGAACGCGGCGGATCAGGCTCGCGTGCTGGCGTTGGCCAACGCCGGCAGCGGCCTGGATCGCAAAGCGGTGCTGACCGATCTGTTTGAGGTGGTCGAGCATTCGGTGGGGATCGAACGCGACGGCCAGTTACGTGCCTTCGCCTTGCTGCGCCCCTTCGGCCGTGGGCGTTGCATCGGCCCGGTCGTCGCCGAAAACCTCGAGCAGGCTAAACACCTGATCGCGGTGTTGCTGGCGCAAGTACCGGACGCCTTCGTGCGCATCGACATTCCGGCAGACAGCAGCCTGGCTGAATGGCTGGAGTCGGCAGGTTTGAAGCAGGTCGATACCGTAGCGCAAATGGCCAAGGGCACGCCGCCGCAAACAGCTAATGGCGTCCAGCAGTTTGCACTGGTGACTCAAGCCATTGGCTGATCGCTGTCCCTCTCAGTCTTTTTTATGGAGCGTCACCCGTATGTCTGAACCTACCGTTCTGCTGTTGGCTCGCGCCGACGGCAGCCGCGTTACCACGTCTTTTACAGCAGCGTCTTTGGGTGCTTTCGATCCGTTCAAGGACGGTCGCCAGCTGGCCTACAACGGGCCGGATGGCGTGTCAGCGGGCATCGTGCACGCCAGCGGGACTCTCGATAGCGATGACTTTCCGCACACCGAAGTGATCGTGGTCCACGCCGGCCACGTCGTGCTGCAATCCGAAACGCAGACGCTGAAACTGGGTGTCGGCGCCAGCGCCGTGATCGGTCGCGGTACAGCGCTGCGTCTTCAGGCCCAAGCTGATACATGCTGGGCCTTTTGTGCCGTCACCAGCCCCAGCGCAAACCCGACACCTGGCCTGACCTCGCTCGACCCACTGGACATGCTCTCGCCGTCGGCCGCACCGGAACCGCAGATTTTGATCGGACCGACGCCGCAGTGTCGCTCACACAATGCCTTCGAAGACGACGCCACCCACTTACGTGTCGGCGTTTGGGATTCGACACCGTATGAGCGTCACGGCCGGCCCCACAAACTCCATGAGCTGATGAACCTGATCGAAGGCAGCTTCACCCTGCTGGCGCCTGATGGAACGAGCGTGGAGGTCAACACCGGCGACAGTGTGTTTGTGCCGCTAGGTGCACGGTGCGCGTGGAAAAGTACGCGGTATGTGCGCAAGTTCTATGCGGTGAAGTAGTGACGTAGTGTCTTCCTGAGTGCGCGGCAGTTTGGGTAGGTACGCTCCAATGCTGCCGCGACGAACGCGCGCCTCTTTTTCCTATCCTTTTACGCACACCACCTGACGCAAAGTGTGCAGCACTTCCACCAAATCGCGCTGGGCGTGCATGACGTGGTCGATGTCCTTGTAGGCCATCGGAATTTCATCGATGACGGCAGCATCCTTGCGGCACTCCACGTGGGCGGTGGCACGGATCTGATCTTCGACGGTAAACAGGCTTTTCGCTTTGGTACGACTCATGGTGCGGCCGGCGCCGTGACTGCAAGAGCAGAAGGAATCCTCGTTACCCAGCCCGCGAACGATGAAGCTTTTGGCGCCCATCGATCCCGGAATAATCCCCAGCTCGCCCTTCCTGGCCGATACCGCGCCTTTGCGGGTGACCAGAATATCCTCACCAAAATGCCGCTCTTTCTGCACGTAGTTGTGGTGGCAGTTCACCGCTTCCAGCGCAGCCTCAAAAGGCTTACTGATCACTTTCCGCGTCGCCTGAATCACCGCTTGCATCATCAATGCACGGTTCTGCCTGGCGAAGTCCTGGGCCCAGCCGACCGCTTCGACGTAGTCATCGAAGTGCCGGCTGCCCTCTTTAAAGTAAGCCAGGTCACGGTCCGGCAGATTGGCGAGGTGCTGACGCATGTCCGCCTGAGCCATTTGAATGAACAGGTTGCCGATAGCGTTGCCAACGCCACGGGAACCGCTGTGCAGCATGAACCAGACCCGGTTGGTTTCATCCAGGCACACCTCGATGAAGTGGTTCCCGCTGCCCAGCGTGCCCAAGTGCCCACGGTTATTGGTGTTGGCGAGTTTCGGGTACTTGCCGGTGATCGCCTTGAACCGCGAATCCAGTGCCGCCCAGGCCCGGTCCGCCTGATGCGGAACGCTGTCCCAGGCACCCTTGTCCCGACCGCCGCGCCCCCCGGTGCGGCCATGGGGCACCGCTTTCTCGATCGCACAACGCAAGCCATGCAGGTTGTCCGGTAAATCGCTGGCGGTCAGCGACGTGCACGCGGCGATCATCCCGCAACCAATATCCACGCCGACGGCGGCCGGAATGATCGCGCCGACCGTGGGAATCACGCTGCCGATGGTCGAGCCCTTGCCCAGGTGTACATCGGGCATCACCGCCAGATGCTTGAAGATGAACGGCATCTTGGCGGTGTTCATCAACTGCTGTCTGGCTTCGTTTTCTACCGGGACGCCTTCGGTCCAGAGCTTGATCGGTTTGCCGTTGGCGACTTCCAGCAGTTGGTAAGTATGTGCTTGCATGATTTCGATTCTTTTCGATTGGCCAACTGTTCGGCGTTGTTCTGGCGCCTGAGGTGAAAAAGGTATTAGCAGCCGACGCGCCAGCTTTGATTCTCCTACTTCGCGGAAAAAAGGGGACAAATTTATTGACTCACCGTGTTCCTGCCCCCTGGCAATCGATTGTCATCGGCAGGAAGCGTTCAATCACCGCGATAATGCATTCCATGAATGTGAATCTGTCACGGTGCCCCCATTGGTTTCTCATGACTGCTTTCGCGTTGCAGTGCCATTGGCATTGCCACGCAACACCGCAATATCCCGCTTGGGGGGTACGCCAAACAGACGGCTGTATTCGCGGCTGAACTGGGACGGACTTTCATATCCGACCTTGAAAGCCGCACTGGACACATCCTGATGTTCATTGAGCATCAAACGCCTTGCCTCGTTCAGTCGCAGCCATTTCTGGTATTGCAAGGGGCTCATTGTGGTGAGTTGGCGGAAGTGGTGGTGAAAGGTCGGAGTGCTCATCTGCACCCGGGCCGCAAGCTCATCGACACGAAGCGCCAAGGTGTAATTCAACTTCAGCCAATCGATGGCTTTGGCGATCCGGTAACCTTGGCCATCGACAGAAGTTATTTGTCGTAGCCGGCTCGCCTGATCACTCTGCAAGAGACGGTAGTGAATCTCGCGTTGGATCAAGGGGGCCAGAACAGGAATGGATTCCGGTTCATCGAGCAGTGCCAATAAGCGCTCGAATGACGCCAGCATCGCAGGGGTCACTGAACCAATTCCTACTCCCTTCGCAACTGATCGATCACGGGGTGGCGGCAGGTCACTTTGCGCTATCAGCTCAGCCAGCATGCGCAGATCGAGCTTCAAAGTCAGTCCCAGGCATGGTTGTTCCGGGCTTGCCGCCAGCACTTCTGAATTGGCAGGCAAGTCCAATGAGGTGATCAGAAATCGCGACGTGTCATACGGGTAGCCTTCGCCGCCTACCCAAAGCTGTTTCTCACCCCGGGCGACGAGGATGATGCTTGGCTCGACCATGCAGACGACAGGCGGTGATGGATATTCGCGCCTGAAGAAGCCGAGGCCCGTAATGGGCGTTCCGTAATCACCTGGTTTCGGAATCTGCGCGCCGATGATCTGCGCAAGCGATTCTTGCGGCGATGTCTGTTGAGGCGCGGTGTCGTGTTTGATCGTCATGTTCGTCATGTTCGTCTTGTACCTCTTCGCTGAACTCTAACTCGCCAGTTCACGACCGTCCTGCAAAAAAACAGAGACTCATAGAATCAGGCAAGTAATCCAGCGGAATGCACTACAGAGGGTCTGCACAGAGCGGGAGAATGTTCATCCGACAAACCCATCGAGGATGCTCCCATGCTTGTCAAAGCCTACGGTGCTCACGCGGGCGACAAACCCCTTGAGTCAATGCAGATCAACCGCCGCGAGCCTGCAGCCCATGATGTTCAGATCGATATCGCCTTCTGTGGCATCTGCCATTCAGATTTGCACCAAGTGCGCGCAGAGTGGGCGGGCACGCAATTTCCTTGTGTACCGGGGCACGAAATTGTCGGTCGCGTATCGGCGGTGGGCGCACATGTAGCGGATTTCAAAGTCGGGGATCTGGTCGGTGTCGGCTGCGTCGTCGACAGCTGTAAAGACTGTGACGACTGTGAGACAGGCCTGGAAAACTATTGCGACGGAATGGTCGGCACCTACAACTTTCCGACACAGGACGCACCCGGCTGGACGCTGGGCGGCTACTCGCAAAACATTGTGGTGCATGAGCGCTACGTGTTGCGCATCCGCCATCCCGAGGCGCAACTGGCTGCCGTCGCACCGTTGCTATGCGCGGGCATCACCACCTACTCGCCTCTGCGTCACTGGAACGCTGGACCGGGGAAAAAGATCGGCGTGGTCGGCATCGGCGGTCTGGGCCACATGGGCATCAAGCTGGCTCATGCGATGGGCGCCCACGTCGTGGCGTTTACCACCTCTGAATCCAAGCGCGAGGCGGCAAAGGCGTTAGGCGCCGATGAGGTCGTCGTATCGCGCAACCCTGAAGAAATGGCTGCACATACCAAAAGTTTCGACTTCATTCTCAACACCGTCGCAGCCCCCCACGACCTTGATGCGTTTCTGGTGCTGCTCAAGCGTGATGGTGCGCTGACGCTGGTTGGTGCGCCCGCCTCGCCACACCCATCGCCGAACGTATTCAACCTGATCATGAAGCGTCGAACGATTGCCGGCTCGATGATCGGAGGCATCCCCGAAACACAGGAGATGCTGGATTTCTGCGCCGAGCACAGCATCGTCGCCGACATCGAACTGGTTCGAGCAGACCAGATAAATGAATCCTACGAGCGAATGCTCAAGGGCGACGTCAAGTACCGCTTCGTGATCGACAACTCCACATTGGTTGACTAAGCGCCTCAGATTCAAGAACGCAAATGGACACCATCCAAAAGTAAGGATTATCGAATGAACAGACTCTTTCTTGCCCTGGGGCTGCTTATCGCCTCTTTCTCAACAATGGGAGCTGATATGTCCAACGGTGCTGACAACTTCTACAAAAGCGAAAAGGTAATCGCAGAAAAGGTCACCTTTAAGATCGCCACGTCCGCTTCTGTTTATCGCTGGCTCCGAGGCTCATTCTCGTGAATACAGTGAAGATGCCTACAAGCGTGCAGCGGAGCCTAAAGAACTGGTCATCATTCCGGGCACCAACCATGTCGATCTCTACGACCGGGTCAACCTCATTCCATACGACAAGCTGACTATGTTCTTCAAAAGCAACCTGAAGTAGCCCGTTCGGTGCCCTGGCCGGGCATCGTTTCTCTCGTAGCCTCGTCCTCGGGGCTACGACGCTTCGCGCAATACAGGATTCAACCAATGACTGATCACACCATCCCAGTACCCCATAAATCATGGGGTGCCGTATTTGCCATGTCGCTCGCCGCCTTCGTGCTCGTGGCATCGGAGTTCATGCCCGTCAGCCTGCTGACACCCATTGCCGCGGATCTGCATATCACCGAAGGACAAGCCGGTCAGGGCATTTCCGTTTCGGGGCTGTTTGCCTTGTTCACCAGTCTTCTGATCGCATCGGTGGCTGCGCGGGTTGACCGCAAACCGCTGCTCCTCTTACTGACACTGCTTATGATTTTTTCTGGAACAGTGGTCGCGTTCGCGCCGAACTACTGGGTGTTCATGATCGGCCGCGCGCTGATCGGCGTTGCGATAGGTGGCTTCTGGTCATTGTCGGCGGCAACCGCCATGCGCCTGGTGCCTGATGACCAGATCACTCGCGCAATGGCAATCGTCAACGGCGGCAACGCTTTGGCGACGGTTATTGCAGCGCCATTGGGCAGTTTTCTCGGCGCCCTGATTGGCTGGCGCGGGGCATTCTTGTGCGTCATCCCAGTCGCGATAGTCGCTTGTGTATGGCTGTTGTTAAGCCTTCCACCGATGAAATCGCAAAACGGTTCAGGCGCTGGCAACGTCTTCAAGTTGATGAAAAGCACGCCGGTCGCGTTAGGCATGGTGGCGGTCAGCGTGTTTTTCATGGGCCAGTTCATGCTGTTTACCTATTTGCGCCCGTTCCTTGAAACGGTCACGCACGTCAGTGTTTCCATGCTGTCGTTGATGTTGCTCGTCCTGGGTCTTGCGGGCCTCGCAGGAACCTTCCTGATTGAAGCGTTCTTGAAAAATGGCCTGCATCGAACACTCATCGTCATCCCGATCTTGATGGCGGTGATTGCACTGGCGCTTGTTTCATTCGGTAGCTCGGCGGCTACCACGACTGTCTTGCTTGGCCTCTGGGGACTGGTTGCGACTGCAGCGCCTGTGGGATGGTGGACATGGCTGGCGAGAACGTTGCCAGACGCTGCCGAAGCGGGAGGCGGCTTAATGGTGGCGATCATCCAACTCGCTATTGCGTCTGGCGCAACCGTTGGCGGGCTGGTCTTCGACTCGAGCGGCTATCGAGCGACCTTCGAGTTGAGCGCCACTGTGCTGGGCGTGGCGGCCGTTCTTGCCTTCCTGGCTGCACGCGCAGCATCGCGGGAGCCTCTTGCCGCAGCGAATATCGCTTGAAATAACCACAAGACACACCAAGGCATGTCTTGCGGTTTCGGTGGAGAATACGCTCGGTAACTGGACGTGACCGTCAGCGTGCGCTGTCGATGATTTGGCCACCATCAGGCGTCAGGCTGTAACCCGTCAGGAATTGTGCATCCTTGCTGGCGAGGAATAGCACGACCGGCGCAATGTCCTCTTCGGGCGATCCATAACGGCCAAGTACGTTAGTGGGTGCGGGCGCATTGGCCGCGGCACCCCAAGTGTCTGCAACCGGCATCACATTGTTTACTGTGATCTTGTCAGCCCCCCACTCCCTTGCCGCCGAGCGAGTCAAGGCGCGCACCGCCTCCTTCGCCATGTTGTACGGAGCGTATCCCTGCAGGCCGATGACACCGGCCAGCGAGGCGAAGTTAATGACCCTACCCTCCCCGCTGGCTTTGAGGTGGGGGTAACAGGCTTGCATCGTCCGTAGATAGGCAATAGGCCCCATTTCCAAATTGCGTTGCAATTGCTCGGCCGACAGATCGAGAACCGATGAAAGAACAACCGAGGGGTCGAAGGCATTGTTCACAAGAATATCGATCCGGCCATACACAGCCACC
Organism: Pseudomonas sp. Root329; assembly: GCF_001424925.1. Classification (NCBI taxonomy): domain Bacteria; kingdom Pseudomonadati; phylum Pseudomonadota; class Gammaproteobacteria; order Pseudomonadales; family Pseudomonadaceae; genus Pseudomonas; species Pseudomonas sp. Root329. Next base: position 35,738 of record NZ_LMCV01000033.1, read on the forward strand.
ACCTTTTCTACGGCAGCTTTGATTTGATCCGGGTCGGCGATATCACAGACTACTCCGAGGGCGATACCACCCGTAGCCTGGATCTCAGCGACAACAGCAGCGACATTTTCAGCCGTGCGTGAAACGACCGCCACCTTCGCACCTTCCTCCGCGAAAAGCTTCGCTGTGGCTCGGCCGATGCCGCGGCCGGCGCCAGTGACAATGGCAACTTTTCCATTGAGTCGGGACATGTTGATCTCCAATCAGTTAGGGGTTACTTGATATGCCGTGGTTACTTGGCCGTAAGGTGAATGCGTCGACTCAGGTCAAAGATGTCGCCTAATATGAAAAGCTACAAGTAGGATGAAAAAGTGGTGCTTAGTATGGAAAACCAGACTATTGGCGACGTTCAGATCAACATGCACGAGGAAATGCGCCGCGCATTTGCGCTGCTCTCAGGCAAGTGGAAACTGGAAATCATGTGGTTGTTGAACCAGCGAATCTATCGTTTCGGAGAACTGCGCAAGGCGATTAGCGGCATCACCCAGCACATGCTGACGGCACAACTCCGAGAGCTTGAAAACGATGGCCTGGTATTGCGAACAGTCTTCGCGGAAGTGCCCCCGCGCGTCGAATATGAAATGACGGCAAAGGCTCGTGCGCTAGGGCCGACGATGGAGGCACTCGCGTTATGGTGGAGCGAGTATGGGAAGAGCGTGCCGGTGAAGCCAAGCTCGCGTGGACGCAAACCAAAAAGCACTTAAGCATTAAATGATCAATTGGCTATTTTGCCATGGAGATCGCGGGAAGCTCCTTCGAGGGTTTTCCATAAGCTGCGCATCGTAGGGTTCTCATTGGTGATGGAACAGTAGGAGCGTATCTCCAGTCGCGTACTCCATTCATCACCACCCGCTTTTACCAACTGACCTCGCTGAAGCTCATCAATGACGGCGCTTTGCGGCAACCATGCCACGCCATACCCCTCTATCGCCATTCGCATCAAAAGCATCGCCATGTCTGCCTCATAGCAGCGCTCCAGCACACTCACACTTGGGCCATTTTTGATGACTATGTCTGCTACGCGACCTAGAAAAGTTGTGGCCGTATAAGCGAGGTGAGGTACTGCTTTGGCTGAGGTACCGGGCAAGCGATACAGCGGTTGCCCGTTGTTGTCAGGGGCACACAACGGAATAAAGGCGTCATGTCCCAACGTCAGGCAACCGAATTTTTCCGGGTCTAGAAGAATGGGTGCCAAGGGATGGTGGTAGACGATCATCAGATCGCAACTCCCCTCCTCCAAGGCGATAACGGCGTCATGAATGTTCGCTGCAACGACTCGGGCGTTGAACTGCTCATTGTGCTGCTGAAATTGGGTTAGCCATTTCGGTAGAAACGTCATTGAAAGGCTGTGGCCAGCAGTGACCTGGATGGATCGCCCGGGCATTCGCTCAACCTCTCGCAAGGCTGAACGCAGTCTCAATAACCCCGCCAATGCCTCGCGGCCCTCTTCACAAAAACTTCGCCCCGCAGGCGTGAGCTGAACGGGATAAGTTCCGCGATCTACCAACTCTGCTCCAACCCATTCCTCAAGTGACCGTATGCGACGCGACAGTGCTGACTGGGTCACGCACCGTACCTCCGCAGCACGAGAAAAGTTTTTCCACTCGGAAATCGCTAAAAGATCATCCAGCCATTTGATTTGCATACCGGCACCTCACGCTCCGAATGCGCAGTGTACTGCGCCTCAGTCAGGACGAAGCAGCTGTTTCGAAAACTATTCCAAAAGCGCATGAGGCTATCGGGATTACTCATCACGACGATTCAAACCCGACCCTAGAATCGTAATCGTTGAAGCGACGCTAGAGAGCTTCGACCCAATGACACTTGTCTCCTGCCAAGTAACAAAAGCAAAAAAACCACTTGAGGAAAGCTCCGTGAAGAAAAATAAACTTCCGCGTCGGATCGCAATTGGCATCGCCTCAGGCGTGCTTGTCGGTTGGGCGTGTCACCATTTCGCAGGGAGCGAACAAAGCGCCAAAGAGATCGCCTCTTACTTCTCGATGGTCACCGACATCTTTTTACGCATGATCAAGATGATCATCGCGCCTCTGGTGTTCGCTACCTTGGTCGGCGGCATCGCGAGTATGGGTAACTCCCGCTCCGTTGGCCGGATTGGCTTAAGAGCCATGGCCTGGTTCGTCACCGCTTCGGTAATCTCGCTGGCAATCGGCATGGGCCTGGTCAACCTGTTCCAACCCGGTGCGGGACTGAACATGGAGGTTGTCCAGCATGCGGCAAGTCCCGTGGTGGTCAACACCGGGGATTTCAGCCTCAAGGTTTTCATCAGTCACGTGTTCCCTCGCAGCATTGCTGAAGCAATGGCCAATAACGAAATCCTGCAAATCGTGGTGTTCTCGTTATTCTTCGGGTTTGCCTTGGCGGGTGTGAAGCGAGCGGGTTACACAACGATTGTCGATAGCATCGAAGAGCTGGCCAAGGTGATGTTCAAGGTCACGGACTTCGTCATGGCCTTCGCGCCAATTGGGGTTTTCGCAGCCATCGCATCGGCTATCACCACGCAAGGGCTTGGCTTGATAGTCGATTACGGAAAACTGATTGCCGAGTTCTACTTGGGCATTGTGATTCTGTGGTGCGTGTTGTTCGCTGCCGGCTACCTGTTCCTGGGTCGCTCAGTGTTTACCTTGGGCAAGCTCATTCGCGAACCCATCCTCCTCGCATTTTCCACTGCCAGCAGCGAATCCGCTTACCCGAAAACCATGGAGGCACTGGAGAAATTTGGTGCGCCCAAGCGCGTATCCAGCTTCGTCCTTCCGTTGGGGTACTCATTCAATCTTGATGGTTCGATGATGTATCAAGCGTTCGCCATCATGTTCATTGCTCAAGCCTACAACGTCGACTTGAGCTTCACACAACAACTGCTCATCTTGCTGACGCTGATGATCACCAGCAAGGGAATGGCGGGTGTAGCCCGAGCATCGGTGGTCGTGGTGGCGGCTACGTTACCCATGTTCAATCTTCCCGAAGCCGGCATTTTGTTGATTCTTGGCATTGACCAATTCCTTGATATGGCCAGGACTGCCACCAACGTCGTTGGCAACAGCATAGCGACGGCTGTGGTTGCCAAATCAGAGCCACATGAAGAACCTGAAGACGCGCCTGGCAACAAATCTCCGATCCAAAATCACACTGTAGCCACCGCCTGAGAACCGAACCATGAAAGGTAAATCAAAGCCGTCCAGCGGGTCATCGTTCGCTCGCAAACTAGGTATCGTTGGCGGGCTTGGCTCACTGGCCGGCGGTGATCTTTTCCACAAATTGGTGAAGTCCAGAGCTGTTCTGGAGGATCAAGGTCGCTATCACTTTCTGTTTGAACAATACCCGTTCAAGGACGTGCTGATGCCTCTTGATCAGGGTGCCAGCATGACCTCCAGAAAGTTTTATGTATTTCAGGTTTGTCAGACGTTCGAGGCGAGCGAAGTCAATGCAGTCTTACTGCCTTGCTTTGCCAGTCACACCTTTCGGGAGGAGATCCAGGAGGAAATTGGGATACCCGTTCTGGATATGATGGCGGCGTTACGCAAGCATGTGGATCATGTCGCTGAACACGGCAGTACGTTGGGAATCATCGCATCCGACTATGTTCGGCACTCCGGGTTGTTTGAGCGCTATTTTAGCAATGACTTCAAGCTGGTTTATCCAAACGATAACGCGCAATCCGGGTTGATGGACGCCATGTACGGGGTTAACGGCATCAAAGATGGATTCCTTGACGGTGTACCACTCGAATGTGTTTATCAGGCCTGCCTGTCGCTTCAGGATCAGGGGGCCACAATCATCCTGCCAGGTATGACTGAGCTTTCGTTGGTCTGCGGTGATCTACAACGGCGTGGCTTGACTGTCCTGGATATCAACGAGATTTATGCCGCTTTCGCCACCTTGGAGAAAGGCCAGTCGACCCGTCCGCCTTTCAAGCTTGGGATTGTAGGTGGAGTTGGGCCAGCGGCAACGGTCGACTTCATGGGTAAGGTTGTGGCGCACACACCGGCAGGTCGCGATCAGGAACACATCAAAATGGTGGTGGAACAGAACCCCCAGATCCCTGATCGCACAGCCAATCTGCTGAACGACGAAACTGATCCGACGATGGCGATGTATGCAACGTGCAAACGACTGGAAAGCGCCGGTGCCAATGCCATTGCGATTCCGTGCAACACAGCACACGCCTTTGTTGAGCGCATCCAGACGCACCTGCGTGTACCTATCGTGAATATGCTGACTGAAACGGTAGAGGCTATCGTGCAGCGGTACGGTGCCGGCAAAACCGTCGGGCTGCTAGCGACGTCCGGCACCATCAAAAGTCAGGTTTATCACGAGGCAGCTCGACAAGCAGGGCTTCAAATAATTGCCCCTGGCGTGGATTACCAAGCGTTGGTGATGGAGTCGATTTACGGACATCACGGAATCAAAGCAGGTTTCACAGAGGGCATATGCAAAGACCAGCTCCTGACCGCCGCAGAACACTTATGTGAATTGGGTGCTGATGTGCTCATCCTGGGATGTACGGAGCTACCGCTGGTGCTTGAGCATAGCGAATCCTACATGATCAAAAATCATGAGGTCGCACTGGTCGACCCGACAACCATTTTGGCATTGAAGTGCATTGAGCTAGCGCTCAGTACACAGTAGAAAACAGCCGCCGACACTTTTCTCCTGTCAGCACCGATAACAGAAACGCCGCTCAGTGAGCGTAATGCTGTTCACTTAAGGTTGGGGGACATATCCGTTTCTGTGGTGATGGCGACTTAGGGTTCCGCCCTTACGGCGGGTCACTTTCGAAAAGCCTGCGCGGCCCGGCGGAAAGTAACCAAAGCGCTTTGCCCCGCCATTCGGTGCCTCGCCTAGGCTCGGCATGCCGTAACGAAGGCATTGCTCCGGGGGCCCGCCGCCATCGGCCATCCATGGCCGGGGGCGGCTACCGCG